>CAJOMY010000127.1 GCA_905235775.1 uncultured Bacteroidales bacterium
ACCGTGTACGCTACCGCAGCGAACTTTGTGCTTCTTTTGCGCTCTATCCAGACGCCTTTTCCGATGCCATGCGTCCAGGACAGTACTGGTACACGCCACCGAAGGACGGATCAAGAGAGACGCATTTCCGCGAATGTCTCGCGGAGGCATTCGCGGCGGCGGACGAGTATCTTTGGCTATATGGCGAAAACGGAGTATGGATAGACTGGGAGGCGTCCTTCTACGCAAAGCACTATGCCAAGAACATAAAACCGCAATACAGACGCAGATGGGACGAGCAGTTCCCTGGGCTATATGGATATGTTTCCGTCTTGCGCGACCGTGAGGCGGCCATGAAAAAGCTAATGGCAAAAGGTATCGGCAAAGAGCCGAACAAGAGCGTCAACCCGGACGAGGTGGTCGCCATCGGCGCCGCCATCCAGGGCGGCGTGCTCGCCGGCGACGTCAAGGACGTCCTGCTGCTCGACGTGACTCCGCTGTCCCTTGGCATCGAGACCCTCGGCGGCGTGATGACCAAGCTCATCGAGTCCAACACCACCATCCCGGTCCACAAGGAGCAGGTCTTTTCCACGGCGGCCGACAACCAGCCTTCCGTCGAGATCCGCGTCCTGCAGGGCGAGCGCCCGATGGCCAAGGACAACAAGCAGATCGGCATCTTCCACCTCGACGGCATCGCCCCGGCCCCGCGCGGCATCCCGCAGATCGAGGTCTCCTTCGACATCGACACCAACGGCATCCTGAGCGTGTCCGCCAAGGACAAGTCCACCGGCAAGGAGCAGCACATCCGCATCGAGGCCTCCAGCGGCCTGTCCGACGCCGAGATCCAGCGCATGCGTGACGAGGCCAAGGCCAACGAAGCTGCCGACAAGGCCGAGAAGGAGCGTGCCGACAAACTGAACAACGCCGATGCGATGGTCTTCCAGACTGAGCGCAACCTCAAGGAGTACGGCGACAAGATTCCCGCCGAGAAGCGTTCCGCCATCGAGTCCGCCTGTGCCGACCTCAAGAAGGCCGTGGACGAAAAGAACATCGAGGCGATCGACAGCGCCAACGCCGCCCTCGAGGCAGCCTGGCACGCCGCCTCCGAGGACATGGCCAAAGCCGCACAGGCCGGCCCGCAGGCAGGGCCTCAGGGACCGCAGGACGGTCCCCAGGGCGGCCCGCAGGGTCCCCAGCCGGACTACGGCAACAATGGCCCTGATGAGCAGTAAGATCCTTGCGTGACCGGTAATCGGTTGATATTCTTTTAGATACGAAATACGTGGTATCCTAAACAGGTACCACGTATTTCTGTTTTCGTTGATATCCAACGAGTTGTGGGTCACGCAAACCTATTCCGCGCTAGCGGACAATGCGGAAATAGTCCGCTTTGCGGGGCTTGACGCTGGGCGGGAAGGAGGCGGGGTAGCCCAGGGCGAGGGCGCCGATGCCGGTCAGGTCTTCGGGGAGCCCGAGTTCGGCCATCAGGGTCTTGCCTTCCGCCGTGGCGAACATCTCCCGCTCGCGGTTGATCCAGCAGGAGCCGAGCCCAATGGCGTGGGCGGCCAACATCATGTTGCCCAGCACCAGGCTGCCGTCCTGGACGGAATTTCTCCACACGGCCGGGTCGCTGCCGAACACCAGTACGATGGTCGGCGCACCGTAGAAGGGATGGGGACTGCCCAGAATCTCGCCGTTCATCCGGTCGATCCGTTCCACCAGGTCCGGCCGTTGTACGGCCACGATCCACGGATCTTGCCGTCCCATGCCGGTGGGCGCCCAGGTGCCGGCTTCCAGCACGGCCTTCAGCTCTTCGTCCTTAATCTGCTCCGGCTTATAACGCCGGATGCTTCTGCGCTCGCGGAGCGCTTTGAGTATTTCGTTGTCCATAAGGCAAATATAACAAAAAAACCGGCCTGCAAAAAACTCGCAGGCCGATTTTATCTGAACAGGTGTGCAGACAGGATTACTCCTCCTCCAGACGCAGGTGCTGGACGTAGATGGCCTTCTGCTTCGCAATGCGGCGGATCTCGGACGGCTTCTGGAAGTTCTTGCGGGCGCGCATCTCGCGGACGGCACCGGTCTTTTCGAACTTGCGCTTGAACTTTTTGAGTGCGCGCTCGATATTTTCGCCTTCTTTGACGGGAACGATGATCATTGCTTTTACACCTCCTTTTTCTAAATGGGATGCAAAGGTAGCAATTTATTTTAACATTCCAACAAATTCCTGCATTCCTTCGGTGGCGACCTTCCGGATGTGGTGCACCCGCTGGTCGAAGATCTTCACGTCAGCCGGGTCGATCAGCCAGACCGGCGCCTCGGCGCGGGCGTAACGGTACAGCCCGGCGGCGGGATAGACCTGCAGGGAAGTGCCCACGATCAGCACGATGTCCGCCGCGGCGACCAGCTCCACCGCACGCTCGATCTTCGGCACGGCTTCGCCGAAAAAGACGATGTGCGGGCGGTACTGTGCGCCATTCGGCGCCTTGTCGCCCAGGTGCACGGCATCATAGCCGATGTCCACGACATATTTCTCGGAGAACCCGTCGTAGTCGTTGCAGGTGTTCTCGGGCCGGATCTTGGTAGCCTCTCCGTGCAGGTGTACGACGTGCGTGGACCCCGCGCGCTCGTGGAGGTTGTCCACGTTCTGCGTGATCACGTCCACGGTATAGTCCTTCTCCAGGGACGCGATCAGGCGGTGCGCCTTGTTCGGCTGCACCTCGCGCAGCTTCTCCCGCTGCATGTTGTAGAAATCCAGCACCAGGCCCGGGTCGCGCGCCCAGCCTTCGGCCGAAGCGACCACCATCGGGTCGAAGTTGTCCCAGAGGCCCCCGTTGTCGCGGTAGGTCCCCAGCCCGCTCTCGGCGCTCACGCCGGCGCCGGTCAGGACGGCTATACGTTTTTTCATCACACAGGCATATTGAAATAATACTTCCGCACCCAGTATTCGAAGAGCGGATCCTGCAGGATCGGATTTTCTTCCTCATCGAAGGTCACGATCTCCTTCTTGCACAGCGCATCCTTGAGGCGCCGCACGTTGGCGGACGAGTTGAGTTTGTAGTCCCGGATCAGCCTGGCGCTGCTGAAGCGCTTGTGCCCGTCCAGAATGGCGCGCAGCAGGCTCACCTGGAAGCTTGTCAAGTCGTTCATGACGGCCACGAACCGGGGTTCGTGGATGGAAATCAGGCAGGACAGCGCTTCCATGAGCGCCGACTCCATGATATATCCACGCGTCAGCGAGTCGCAGATCGTACTGAAATGATTGATGTACCAGATGTTGCCGCGGAAGAGCTGGCAGACGCCCATCAGCAGCTCCCGGTCGATCACCTTGCCCGTCGCGAGGAAGCCCTTCACGACGTGTTCGACGATTTCCTTGCTGTCGATGGCGGGCAGCCGCAGGCGCTCCGCCTGGTGCCAGAACCGGCGCTTCACCCCGAAAATCTCATGCATGGCGTTCACCTGCGAGCCGAGGAATACATAGTTGGCGCAGCCGGTCAGCTCCGCCGGCAGGTATTTGAACACCTTCTCCAGAACCTGGCAGGCGAGATCCCCGTCCTCGGTCAGCATGACGTTCTCGAACTCGTCGATCACCACGATCCTGCGCACGCCCGTCCGGGCGCCGATGCGGAAGGGAAGCAGGAAAGCGGCGCGCAGGTCCGCCTCGTCCATGCCGCCGGACCAGACCAGCAGTTCGCCGGTGTCGCTGTAGCGGCGCGCGTCAAAGCTGAGATGCGTTCCCGCGAGCAGCTCCCGTGCCAGTTGGGCAAACTCCTCCGGGTGGCTCCCAGCCGTGAGCAAGGCGCTGGATGCCAGCCGCATCGCGAGACCGGAAAGCGTCCGCACGTCCAGCAGGCTCAGCAGCACCGGCGTGAACTGGATGCCGGAGGTCTTCATGGTATAGAAGCCCTGCTGCACCAACGACTTGCGTCCCGTCTTGGGGGGTTCGTAGATGACCACGTTCTCGCCATGCGTGAGGAGGTTGACGAAGGCCCGGACCTCCGCCGCACGGCCGAGGAACTGCCGCCCCGTCACACACTTGTTGTATTGAAAAAGATTGTCCATGGCACAAAGTTAGAAACATTTTTGTTCGATGCAAATTCGTCGAAATATTTGGCATAACGGAGTTTTTTACGTAAATTCGCAGCCCAAAATAGAATTGATGACCGCTAAGCCATTGATAAAGAGCTGCCTTGCGGCAGACGCTTACGGCCGAAACTTTTAACAAGTTTTACTTTATGTACGCAATCGTAGACATTGCAGGCCAGCAGTTTAAGGTAGAAGCTGGCAACGAGATCTTTGTGCAGCGGCTCGCCGATGCCAAGGGTGCTGATGTGGAGTTCAAGAAAGTCCTCCTCGTCGCGGACGACGCCGCGGTGAAGGTGGGTGCTCCCTACGTAGAGGGTGCCGTGGTCAAAGCCACCGTCCTCGAAGATGATGTCAAGGCGGACAAGGTGCTGGTCTTCAAGAAGATCCGCCGCAAGGGCTTCCAGAAGCTCAATGGTCACCGCCAGAAGCTTACCAAGATCAAGATCAACGAAATCGCTTAAGAGTTATGGCACACAAGAAAGGTCAATCCAGTTCCAAGAACGGTCGTGAGTCGCAGAGCAAGCGCCTGGGCCTCAAGAAATTCGGCGGCGAAGTCGTGAAAGCCGGCAATATCATCGTCCGCCAGCGCGGCACGGTCCACAACCCGGATCGCAACGTCGGCATGGGCAAGGATCACACCCTGTACGCCCTCGTGGACGGCACGGTGAAGTTCACCCGCAAGCGCGAGAACAAATCCTACGTGTCGGTCGTCCCTTTCGAGAACTAGTCTCCGGGGACTGAAGTCGAATCGAAGGACCTGCATTCCGGGACGGGTGTGGGTCCTTTTATTATAAGGAAAGTATTATGTTGACCCTCAAGACGCTTCGCGATGACCCGAAAGCCGTCATCGAGAAATTGAAAATCAAGAATTTCGACGCGCAGCCGATCGTGGACAAGGTCCTGGAGCTCGACGTGCGCCGCCGCAGCCTCCAGACGGAGAGCGATGCGCTGCTTGCGCAGCAGAAGCAGAAGGCGGCCGAGATCGGCGGCCTGATGAAGCAGGGACTCCGCGACGCCGCCGAAGCCGCCAAGGCCGAAGTCGCGGTGCTCAAGGCCCGTTCGGCCGAGCTGCTCGCCCGTATGGACGAGGCGGCCGCCGAGCTGGACAGCCAGCTCGTCCTGATGCCGAATTGTGGCCTCGTCAAGCCCGGCAAGGGCGCCGAAGACAACGAAATCGTCAAGACGGGCGGCCCCGAGGTGAAGCTTCCCGAGGGCGCCCTTCCGCATTGGGACCTCGCCCGGAAGTATGATATCATCGACTTCGACCTGGGCGTCAAGATCACCGGCGCCGGCTTCCCGGTCTACAAGGGCAAGGGTGCCAGGCTGCAGCGCGCGCTGATCAACTTCTTCCTCGACCAGAACACCGCGGCCGGCTACCGGGAGGTCGAACCTCCGGTGATGGTCAACCGCGACTCCGGTTTCGGCACGGGCCAGCTCCCCGACAAGGAAGGGCAGATGTACCACGCCGAGGTGGATGATCTGTACATGGTCCCGACGGCCGAAGTGCCCGTGACCAACATCTTCCGCGACGTCATCCTGGGCGAGGGGCAGATTCCGCAGCGCCTGACGGCCTATACGCCGTGCTTCCGCCGCGAGGCCGGCTCCTACGGCAAGGACGTCCGCGGCCTGAACCGCCTGCACCAGTTCGACAAGGTCGAGATCGTGCGCGTGGAGAAGCCGGAAGATTCCTACCGGGCGCTCGACGAGATGGTCGCCCACGTGGAGTCCCTCGTGAACAAGCTGGGCCTCCAGTACCGCATCCTGCGGCTCTGCGGCGGCGATCTGTCCTTCACTTCCGCCATTACCTACGACTTCGAACTGTGGTCCGCGGCCCAGGGCCGCTGGCTGGAGATTTCCTCCGTCTCGAACTTCGAGACCTTCCAGGCCAACCGCCTGCACCTGCGCTACCGCGACGCCGAAGGCAAGATCCAGCTCGCGCACACGCTGAACGGCAGTTCCCTGGCGCTTCCGCGCGTCGTGGCCGCCCTCCTCGAGGACAACCAGACCCCGGACGGCATCGTGATCCCCGAGATCCTCCGTCCCTACACAGGCTTCGACAGAATTGATTAAGGACAGGGTCATCATGGGCATCGACCCCGGAACCAACATCCTCGGTTTCGGGGTCGTGCGCGTGGATGCCGCCGGCAAACCCTCCTTCGTGGACATGGGCGTGGTGGACCTGCGCAAGATCGGCTCTCCCTACGACAAACTGGAGGTCATCCACGAGAAAGTGGGGGCCTTGTGCGACCTCCATCACCCCGACGACCTGGCGCTTGAGTCGCCTTTCTACGCCAAGAACGCCCAGGTTCCCTTCAAACTGGGCCGGGCCCAGGGCGCAGCGATGATCGCCGGCCTGAACCGCGGGGTGAAGATCTTCGAGTATGCCCCCCGAAAAGCCAAGATGGCGATCTGCGGCAACGGAGCCGCTTCGAAAGAGCAGGTCGCCCTCATCGTGCAGCGCACGCTTGGCATAGAAATTGCTAACAAATACCTTGATGCAACGGATGCACTTGCTCTCGCGATGTGCCACTTCTACCAGCTGTCCAGTCCGCTTGCCGGCGCACAGGGCGGGTCCTCTTGGGAGAAATTCATTGCATCCAATCCGGAGCGTATAAAAAAGTGATTGTATGAAAAAAGCGAGAATCTTTCTGATGGTCGGGCTTTTGTTGCTGGGATTCAGCAGCTTTGGTCAGAACCAGAACTTTGTGAAGGGTGTCCTGATCGACGATGCCACCGGCGAGGCCCTCGGCTTCGCGACAGTTTCCCTCACCCGGGACGGCCAGAACAAACCGGCCAAGTATACGCTTTCTGACGAAAAGGGTACTTTCTCCATATCCTCCGTGCGCAACGGCTCCTATGCCGTCGTCGCGGAGCTTCTGGGTTATGAGCCCTTCTCCAAGCAGATTACGATCGAGAGCAACAAGTCCGTCGACCTCGGCGAGATCCGTATGAAGGTTGACCGCGAGCAGCTTGAGGCCGCAGAGGTCTCCGCGATCGGCAACCCGGTCATCGTCAAGAAGGATACGATCGAGTACAACGCCGGCTCCTTCCTCTCGACCGAGAACGACAACCTGGTGGACCTGCTCAAGAAGATGCCGGGCATCGAGGTCGCCGACAACGGCACGATCACCGTCAACGGCCAGTCCGTCAGCAAGATTACCGTCCAGGGCAAGACCTTCTTCCTGGACGATCCGCAAGTCGCTTCGCAGAACATCCCCGCCAAGCTTGTCAAGAAACTCAAGGTCATCCGCAAGAAGTCCGAGCAGGCCGAATTCACCGGCATCGACGACGGTCAGGAAGAGACGGTCATCGATCTCGGCCTGACGGAAGGCGCCAGCCTGAACGGCCTCGTCGGCCGCGTGACGGCCGGTGTCGGCCACGACCTCCCGACCGAGAAGAACCCGCTGAACGACTGGCGCTTCTCTGGCAACGCCTTCCTGGGCAATTTCTCCGGCAAGACCCAGGTTTCCCTCATCCTCAACGCCAACAACGCCAACGTCCAGGGCTCCACCAACTTCTCCGGCAACATGATGGGCAACATGATGGGCAACATGATGGGCCGTGGTGGCGGCGGCTTCGGTGGCGGCGGTGGCATCAATACCTCTTACATGGCGGGCCTCAACGCGGCTTCCGACTTGTTCGACGGCCGCATGGAGCTGGGCGGAAACTACAACTACAACAATAACAACAGCGTCTCCCGGCAGACCTCGTCCACAACCAGCTACCTGTCCGGCCTGAACCAGCTTGAGGACAGCGAGAGCAACAATATCAACAACTCCTACGGCCACAACTTCGGCCTGCGCCTGGAGCACAAGTTCTCGGACAATACCTCCATCGTGTTCGAGCCGCGCGTCCGCTTCGGCGGCGGCAACTACTCGCAGAGCAGCGCAAGCACGACCTACCAGGACAAGGCCCTGGACGGCAACTATGTCAAGGTCAACGATGCGACCACCGACAACTCCGGCAACAACAAGAATTTCAGCACCAGCGGCTTCCTGCTCTTCCGCCAGCGCCTCGGCCTTCCGGGACGTACCCTCACGGTGAACACCAATTTCAACCTGTCCGACAACAAGATGGACGCGTTGAACACCAGCAATACCAACTACTACAACGGCACGACGGCGCTCAGCAACCGCGTGAGCCAGAATGCGGTGCAGGACCAGCAGAGCTACTCCGTCAGCACGCGTGCGACCTACACCGAGCCGCTCGGCAACTACTTCTACTTCGAAGCCAACTACTCCTTCAACTGGAGCAAGTCCATTTCCGACAAGAATACCTATGACCTGCTGAAGGGCGGCGTCCTGGATCCGATGTACTCCAACTCGATCGTCAACTTGAACCGGCGTCATGAGTTCGGCGGCAACGTCCTCTTCCAGAACGACCGGATGCACCTCCAGGCCGGCTTCACCGCGATTCCGCAGTACACCTACAACCAGACCAACACCCTGGATCCCTACGAAGAAAACCGCTGGAACTTCTCCCCGCAGGTCATGATGATGTTCGACCTGAACGACAACGCGTCCCTGCGCTTCTTCTACCGGGGCAACTCCAGCCAGCCGTCCACCCAGCAGTTGATGCCGGTGCCGGACAACTCCAACCCGCTGCGCGTCACCTTCGGCAACCCGAACCTGACGCCGTACTTCACCCATAACATCAACGGTGAATACCGCTACAGCAACCGCGTGAATTTCTCCTCGTTCAACATCCGTTTCAACGGCGGTTTCACGCAGAACCAGATCTCCAACGTGGTCATCACGGGCGACAACGGCGGGCAGTACACAATCCCGTTCAACGCCCCGACCACCGGCAACGCCGGCGTGAACTTCTTCAACAACTTCCCGCTGGACAAGAAGGGGGTTTTCTCCATCAACAACAACACGGGTCTCAACTGGCGCCAGTCCTTCGCCTATGAAGGGGTCGGTGTCGACATGAGCCAGTATGACGGCACGAGCACGGGCTTCTACAAGTGGATGGAATGGTTCATCGCCCAGTTCAACGATCCCGTCTACTACAAGGCCCACATCGTCGAGAACTACACCGACAACCTGAACCTCAACGAGCGCCTGCGCTTCACCTATCGCGGCGTGCAGTTCCAGGCTTCGATCGGCGGCAGCACCAACATGAACCAGACCTGGTACACCCAGAAGGGAGACGCTGCGGCGAGCTCCACCCAGGCGGCCCGCAATTCCCAGACCTGGAGCAACGCCGTCACCGGCGAGATTACCTGGAACTGGCTGCTGACCGGCATCTCCGTGACGGCCAACGCCAACTACCGCTGGTACAACGGCTACACCACGCCGGTGGATCCGCAGTTCATCATCAATCTGACCGTGGCCAAGTCCTTCGGCCCCGTCAACCTGTCGGTCTATGTGGCTGACCTGCTCGGCCAGTCCCGCGCCCTCTCCGTGCAGG
>CAJOMY010000128.1 GCA_905235775.1 uncultured Bacteroidales bacterium
ACCGTGGCCGTGGGCATCCTGGCCGCGGAGGAGATCTGCTTCGAGATCATCTCGGACGGCGCCGGCCTGCAGCGGGTGCGCTACAGCGAGGGGCGCATCGCCTACAACGGCGCGCTCTACGACGAGTTGTACTTCGACTCCATCACGCGCTCGACACGCTTCGCCGAGCCGTCCTTCATCCTGCATGACGTGGTGATCGGCATCGACTTTCACTGGCAGCAGAAACGCACGCTGAAGTTTGCCGGCGGGTTGAAATTCATCATCGAAGGCGACCGGGTCCGTGCCGTGAACCTCGTGGGCATGGAAGATTACCTGCTGAGCGTCATCTCCTCCGAGATGAAATCCAGCGCCTCCGTGGACCTGCTCAAGGCGCACGCCGTCATCTCCCGCTCCTGGCTGCTCCTTCGTATGCGGAACCGGCACGCTTCCGCGAGCACGCCGGATTGCTGCAGCGATTATCCGGCCATCCCCCTTGAGGGGGCGCAGGGGGTGAAAGCCCAGCGGGCGAACGTCGAAATCCCGCATCGCGACTTCGACGTGTGCGCGGATGACCATTGCCAACGGTATCAAGGACTTACGATGGCCGTCGGAGAGCGGGTCCGCACCGTCATCGACGAGACCTGGGGACAGGTGCTCCGCTACCGGGGCCAGCTCTGCGACACCCGTTACGCCAAGTGCTGCGGCGGCAGGACCGAACTGTTCAGCACCTGCTGGGAAGACATCGACTACCCCTACCTGCAGTGCGTCGACGACCCCTGGTGCGACTGCGAGAACGACGAGATCCTCTCGCAGGTCCTCAACGACTACGACCAGCAGACGCGCGACTTTCACGACTGGACCGTCCGCTATGGCGCGGACGAGCTCAGCGCCCTGGTGCGGGAGCGCACCGGCATCGATTTCGGCGAGATCCGGGCGCTGGAGCCCGTGGAACGCGGCCCTTCCGGGCGCATCAAGTACCTGCGCATCGTGGGCAGCAAGCGCACGGAAGTCGTCGGCAAGGAGCTGAAGATCCGCCGCGCGCTCAGCAGCTCGCACCTCAAGAGCTCCGCCTTCGAGGCCGAACGCGATCCGGGCGGCGCCTGGATCCTGCGCGGCCGCGGATGGGGCCACGGCGTCGGCCTCTGCCAGATCGGCGCCGCCGTGATGGCCGCGAACGGATTTGATTATAAACAGATTCTACTCCACTACTATCCCGATACAGATGTCGAATAACAAGATCTCCCCCTGGTGGTGGGTGCCCACGCTCTATTTCGCCGAGGGCATTCCCTACTTCATCGTCAACGTGATCTCGGTCACGATGTTCAAGCGCCTGGGCATGCCGAACGGCGACCTGGCGATGTACACCTCCCTGCTCTACCTGCCCTGGGTCGTCAAGCCCCTGTGGAGTCCCTTCGTGGACGTCATCCGCACCAAGCGCTGGTGGATCCTGCTGATGCAGGCCCTGTGTACGGCGGGCTTCGCCGCCCTGGCCCTGAGCGTCAGTCCGGACGTATTCGGCTGGTCGCTGGTCATCTTCTATATCATCGCATTCGCCTCCGCCACGCACGACATTGCCGCGGACGGCTTCTACATGATCGCCCTGGAGCAAAAGCAGCAGGCCGCCTTCGTGGGCATCCGCAGCACCTTCTACCGCATCGCCTCGGTCTTCGGGCAGGGGGTCATCGTGGTGCTGGCCGGCGTGCTGGAAGAGCGTCTGGGCGCCATCCCGCGTGCCTGGAGCATCACCCTGCTCGTCTCCGCCGTGCTTTTCGCCCTCATCACCCTCTGGCACTGGCGCTTCCTGCCGAAAGTCGAGGACATGGCGAATTCGCCGGAGGCCGGCAGGATATTCCGGGAATTCGGCCAGGCGTGGGCGACGTTCTTCCGGAAGCCCGGCGTGTGGCTGGCCATCGCCTTCATGCTGCTGTACCGCCTGCCGGAGGCCTTCTCCGTCAAGATGCTGACCCCCTTCCTGCTGGATCCGGTCGAAGCGGGCGGCCTCGGGCTGAGCACGGCGCAGAGCGGCCTGGTTTACGGCACCGTGGGCGTCATCGCCCTGACCGTCGGCGGCATCCTGGGCGGCCTGTTCGCCGCCAGATTCGGACTGCGCCGCTCGATGTGGCCCATGTCCATGGCCCTCGCGCTGCCCTGCGCGGCGTACCTGATTCTCGCCCTCGTGCAACCTTCCGCGCTCTGGAGCATCTATTTATTGGTAGCCCTCGACCAGTTCGGCTACGGCTTCGGCTTCACGGCGTACATGCTCTATATGATGCAGTTCTCCGAAGGCGGGTTCAAGACCTCGCACTATGCCATCTGCACGGCCTTCATGGCCCTCTCGATGATGATCCCGGGCCTGTTCGCCGGCTGGATGCAGGAGGCGCTCGGATATGTCGGATTTTTTATTGTCGTCATGCTATGTTGTCTCGCAACCGTTATCGTCACATTCTTTGCACGGCGGCGCTGCTCCTCGTAGCGGCCTCCGTCCTCGCGGCGCCCCGGGTCAAGCCGGGCGTCGAAGTCCTGCGGGACCGCGGCTTCGCCGGCCTGGAAGGCAAGCGCGTCGGACTCGTCACCAACCCCTCCGGCGTGGACAGCCGGCTGCGTTCCACCATCGACATCCTCTTCGAAGCCCCGGACGTCCGGCTGGTCGCCCTCTATGCCCCCGAACACGGCGTGCGCGGCGACGTGTATGCCGGCGGCAAGGTGGAGTCCGGCAAGGACGCCCGCACCGGCCTGCCGGTGCATTCGCTCTACGGCGACACCCGCCAGCCGACGAAAGAGATGCTGCAGGGCATCGACATCATGGTCTACGACATCCAGGACGTGGGCAGCCGCTCCTACACCTTCATCTCCACCCTGGGCCTGGTCATGCGCAGCTGCGCCGAGCTGGACATCCCCGTGATGGTACTCGACCGGCCCAACCCGCTGGGCGGACGCAAGGTCGAAGGGCCGCTCGTGCGCGACGGCTACCACTCCTTCGTCAGCCAGTACAAGATTCCCTACATCTATGGCCTCACCGTGGGCGAACTGGCCATGCTCATCAACGAAGAAGGCCTCAACCGCGGCCAGAACGGCAAGGCCGCCCCGCTCAAGTGCAAGCTCATCGTCGTCCCCATGGAAGGCTGGACGCGCGACATGCTCTTTGGCGACACCGGACTGCCCTGGATCCTCCCTTCGCCCAACATTCCCTATGCCGAGACGGCCATCTGCTACCCCTCCGCCGGCCTGTGCGGCGAGATGTACAACTACCTCAACATCGGCATCGGCTACACCCTGCCTTTCGCCACCTTCGCCGAAGAGTGGGTGGACGCCGACAAACTGAAAGAGAAACTGGACAGCTACCAGGTGCCCGGCGTGGTCTGGCGCACGATCCACTACCAGCCGATCTCCGGGCGCCTGGCCGGCAAGCTGATCCACGGCGTACAATATTATTATACCGACTATGAAGCCGCCACCCTGACCCTCACCCAGTTCTACGTGATGCAGGCGGTCTGGGAGCTGTACCGGAAAAACCCCTTTAAGGCGGCTTCAGACAGGCTTTCGATGTTCAATAAAGTTTGCGGCACTGATTTTGTCAGCAGTACGTTCGGACAGACGATGAATGTCTCGGACATCTCCGGATTCTGGTCCGCGGATGTCCCCGCTTTCAAAGCCCTGTCGAAGAAGTACTACATTTACTAAAATCACACGATTATGAAACGCTTGACCACACTCTCCCTGATCGCGGTAGCCGTAGCGGCTATGATCGCGGTCCCTGCAGAAGCTCAGACCAGGGGCGGCGGCAATGTCCGCAACAGCGGTGGCACCCGTCCTTCCTCTTCGGCGTCCGCATCTTCTTCCCAGACCAGAAGCGCCGGCAAGTCCGGCAATACCCAGCATTCTTCCCGCAGCCAGACACAACCCCAGGCACAGCCCAAGGCGCAGCCCAAGGCGCAGCCCAAGGCGCAGCCCAAGGCGCAAAGCCCGGCGCAGCAGACCCGGCCTCAGCAGCAACGCAGCACCCAGCCGTCCCGCAGCGGCAGCAATGTCCGCAAGCAGGCACCGGCCCCGCAGAACCGCCAGACAAGCCCGCAGAACCGTCAGGCAGCTCCCCAGAACCGCCCGGCAGCTCCGCAGAACCGTCAGGCGGCCCCGCCCCGCAGGCCGGACGGCAGAGACGGTCACATGCAGCCCCGGCCGGACGGGAGAGTCAGGCCCGGTGCGCCCAGGGCAGTCCGCGAGCCGCGCCGTCACTACGGCTACCGCGTCTCCTACCTGCCGAGGCACTACACCCGCGTAGAGTACATGGGCGTTCCTTACTACCTGCACGACGGCATCTACTACCGCTATTACCGCGGGTACTACTACGTGAGCCGTCCTCCCTTCGGCGTTCCCTTCAACGTCGTGCTGGACAACATCCTCTACAGCGCATGCAGTTTCGCCTACTACTACGACGTATACAACACGTACCGTACAATCAACGAAAACGCCAATATCATTGCCAGCCAGAACGCGACCATCGCGGCCAACAATGCCACGATCGCCCGGCAGAACACCGACATCGCGCTCAACAGCGACCGCGCCGCCCAGTCCTTCAGGGAAGCGGACCGGCTGGGGCTCGTGCAGAGCTACGCCGACGCCGGCACGGAATACTTCTACGAAGACGGCGTGTTCTTCATCCAGGACAAAGACGGCAGATACGTGACCATTGTCCCGCCCGCAGGCGCCCTGGTCCAGACATTGCCGGACGACTACGAGACCATCACCCTCGACGGCGGGGAGTATTACAAGGTGGACAACACCATCTACAAATTCACGATCCTCGCCGGATCCCCCTATTTCGAGGTGCTCGGCCAGCTGACCGGCAGCCTCGCCCGGCAGTTCGACCTTTACGACGCTCTGTAATGGCGACGATCGGCCTATTCGACTCAGGTTCGGGAGGACTCTCGGTATTGAAGGAAATACGGAAGGTCCTCCCTTCCGCGCATTACATCTACTATGCCGACAATGCCCACTGCCCTTACGGAGAGAAGACCCCCGAATACATCCGGGACCGTGCCCGCGCCATCACGCGGCTGCTGCTGGAACGGGGGGCGGAGGCGGTCGTGGTGGCCTGCAACACGGCCACCGGCGCCGCCATCGGGACGCTTCGCGAGGAGTTCGACATTCCCTTCATCGGCAT
>CAJOMY010000129.1 GCA_905235775.1 uncultured Bacteroidales bacterium
CTGGGCATCGCGATGTGCGGGCTGGACGTGGTGTTCAACTACCTCTTCATCTTCCGGCTCGGCCTGGGGGTGAAAGGTGCGGCGCTCGGCACCGGCCTGGCGACCGCCTGCGCCGGGGCGTTCCTGTTCTGGTATGCCGCGTGCCACAGCCGGGAGCTGCACCAGGACGGGCTGGAGCATGATCCGGACCGGGACAAGATCTACCGGCACGCCTTCGCCATCAGCTGGCCGCTCTGGATCCAGAACCTGATCTCGCGCGGCGCCTATATCGCGGCGACCGTGCTCGTGGCGCCGCTGGGCACCGTGGCCATCGCGGCGAATTCCTTCGCCATCATTGCCGAGGGCTTCTGCTACCTGCCCGGCTACGGCCTGGAGGATGCGGCCACCACGCTTGTGGGGCAGAGCCTGGGCGCGAAACGCCCGGACATGGCGAAGCGCTTCGCCTGGACGACCATCGGCACCGGCGCTGCGATGATGACCTCGCTGGCGGTCCTGATGTGGATATTCGCCCCGCAGGTGATGGGGCTGCTGAGCCCGGATCCCGAGGTGGTCCTGCTGGGTGCGAAATGCCTGCGCATCGAGGCCTGGGCCGAACTCTTCTATGCCGTGAGCATCGTCGCCTACGGCTGCTGCGTGGGCGCGGGCGACACCCTGGTGCCCTCGCTCATCAACCTGCTGAGCATGTGGGTGATCCGCCTCGGGCTCGCCCTGTTCCTGATCCCGCGCTATGGCCTGACGGGCTATTGGGTGGCGATGGCCACCGAGCTCATTATCAAGGGCATAATCTTCGCCGTGCGCATCGCCCGCGGCCGCTGGATGAAAACACGACTGACAACCAATGAAGCATAACATGAAGACAATCGAAAAAAAGTACTTGCTGCCGTTCTGCCTGGTGACGGTGCTGTTCCTGCTCTGGGGCATTGCCAACAACATGACCGACACGCTGCTCAGCGCGTTCAAGCGTATCATGTCGATGACGGACGCCCAGACGTCGCTGATCCAGTTCGCCTTCTACGGATCGTATTTCTGCTTCGCCCTGCCGGCGGCGCTCTACATCCGGAAGTTCTCGTACAAGAGCGGCGTCATCCTAGGCCTGGGCCTGTATGCCGCGGGTGCGATTCTTTTCTTCCCGGCCGCCAAGGTGGCCTCTTATGGCTTCTATCTGGCCGCCATCTACATCCTGGCGGGCGGCTGCTCCATCCTGGAGACGACGGCCAATCCCTACATCCTAAGCATGGGCGCTCCGGAGACGGCCACGCGCCGGCTCAACATCGCCCAGGCGTTCAATCCGCTCGGCTCCATCACCGGCATCCTGCTCAGCCAGTATTTCATCCTCGGAGAACTGTCCTCGGCCTCCGCTGCGGAGCGGGCGGCCATGAGCGCGGAGCAGCTCGAAGCCATGCAGGCCCACGAGCTGGGCGCCGTGACGGGGACCTACATGACCCTGGGATTCGTCCTGCTGGCCATTCTCGTGGTGATGCTGCTCGTGAAGATGCCGGAAGGCGGGGACGGCGCCGGTTCCGACCGGCTGGGCGTCATTTTCCGCAGGCTGTTCTCGAACCGCACCTATGCCTGGGGCGTGGTGGCGCAGTTCTTCTACGTGGGCGCACAGATCGGCGTGTGGAGTTTCACCATCCGCCTGGTGATGCAGGAGCTCGGCATCCTGGAGGCCCGGGCCGCCACGATCTACCTCGTCTCGATCATCTGTTTCAGCGCCGCGCGTTTCATCTTCACCGCGCTGATGAAGTGGTTCAAACCGGCCCGCCTGCTGTTCTGGGCGGCCGCCGCGGACATCGTCCTCTGCCTGTTGGTGTTCCTCTGCCGGGGGACGGGCTGGCCCTGCGTGGTCGCGCTGATCGCCGTGAGCTTCTTCATGAGCCTGATGTTCCCGACCATCTACGGCCTGGCGCTGGACGGGGTGGGGGAGACGGATGCCAAGATCGGCGCCAGCGGCCTGATCATGGCGATCCTCGGCGGTGCGCTGCTGACCCCGCTGCAGGGGAGGATTTCCGACCTGTTCGGCGTGAACGCCTCGTATCTGGTCCCGCTCGTGTGCTTCGTCGTGGTCCTGCTGTATGCCGGGGGCGTTGTTAATAAGTCTGTTGAAAAAAACAGTTGACCCGGCGGATGATTGCGTCCGATAAGGGCTAAATTTGTAACCCGGAGTCCTGTCCGAAGGACTCCGGCTACCACCACGAGCAATCAAACGACAGCAATATGGACGTACGCAAAACCAACGGCTCTTTCGAGGAGTACGATAAGGCCAAACTGGCCCGTGGCATCCACGAGGCCTACAAAACCGCCGGAGAATACTGCGACGACGCGATCGTCGTCTCCATCATCAATAACCTGTATGTCTACGAGGGCATCACGAGCCAGGAGATCCGCCGCCAGGTGGTGGAGTCCCTGATGTCGGTCAACAAGAAGGTCGCCCGCGCCTATATCGAGAAATTCGACGCCGACCTGGACCTTCGGAAGAAACGGGACTTCATCAAGGATTATATCAAGGCGTCCAACGCTGCGACGGGCTCCAAGTTCGACGCGAACGCCAACGTCACGCGCAAGAACATCGTGACGCTGGGCAACGAGCTCTACAAGGAGAACAACATCAAGCAGAACCGCTATATCATGCAGGACAAGATCAAGGCCCTGTACGGCCGCGCCATGGCCGACCAGTACATCAAGGACCTGGAGTCGCACGTCCTCTACAAGCACGACGAGTCCGGCACCCCGGGCTTCCCGTACTGCGTGGCCATCACGATGTATCCCTTCCTGGTGAGCGGCCTGCGGGAGCTGGGCGGCGTGTCCATCGCCCCCACCGACCTCAAGAGTTTCTGCGGCGAGTTCATCAACCTCGTCTATTCCATCTCCTCCCAGTTCATGGGGGCCGTGGCCACGCCGGAATTCCTGATGTACCTGGACTACTTCATCCGCAAGGACTATGGTGACGATTACCTCGACCACCTGGACGACGTCGTGGAGAACAACGTCAAGCAGCGCACCCTCGTGAAGGTCATCGACAATTATTTCCAGCAGGTGGTGCACTCGATGAACATGCCGGCCGGCAACCGCGGCTACCAGACCGTGTTCTGGAACATCGGCTATTTCGACAAGCCCTACTTCGAGGGCGTGTTCGGCGACTTCGTGTTTCCGGACGGCACCAAGCCCAGGTGGGATACCCTCGACTGGCTGCAGCGCCACTTCATGAACTGGTTCAACGAGGAGCGCAACCACTACATCCTCACCTTCCCGGTGGAGACCATGGCCCTGCTGACCGACGGCGGCGACGACTTCGCCGACAAGGACTACGCCGACTTCACCGCCGAGATGTGGGCCAAGGGGCACAGCTTCTTCTGCTACCTCTCCAACAGCCCGGACAGCCTGTCCAGCTGCTGCCGCCTGCGCAACGAGATCCAGAAGGAGGACGGCCACAACCACACCACGCACCAGTACTCCATGGGCACGGCTTCCGTGGCCACGGGCTCCAAGTCCGTGATGACGATCAACCTCAACCGCCTCATCCAGGACGCCGTGCGGCGTTATTTCCTGGAGCGCCGCGGCGTGAACCTCGAAGCCGGCAAGCCGCTCAGCCCGGTGGCCCACTTCTATGACAAGGAAGACCTGTACAACAACTACATCGACAAGGACATCCGCGAGATGACCGAGCGGGTGCACAAATACCAGATCGCCTTCAACGAGATCATCAAGGATTTCCTGAAGGCCGACATGCTCGACGTCTACAAGGCCGGGTTCATCGACATGAAGAAGCAGTACCTGACCGTCGGCGTGAACGGCCTGACCGAGGCCGCCGAGTTCCTGGGCCTGAAGGTCTCCCCGAATCCCGAATACGGCGAGTTCGTGAACACGATTCTCGAGACCATCAACATCGCCAACCGCCAGGACCGCACCCCGGATGCCATGTTCAACACGGAGTTCGTCCCGGCCGAGAACCTGGCCGCCAAGAACTACAAGTGGGACAAGAAGGACGGGTACTTCGTCTCCGACAAGCACAACCTCTACAGCTCCTACTTCTACAACCCCGAAGACGACGAGGTGTCGATGATCGACAAGTTCAAGCTGCACGGCGAGGACTTCGTCAAATACCTCGACGGCGGTTCCGCCCTGCACATGAACATCGCGGAGCACCTGACCCAGGAGCAGTACCGGAGCCTGTTGAAGACGGCCGCCCATTACGGCACCAACTACTTCACCTTCAACTGCCGCAACACGGTCTGCAACGACTGCGGCCACATCAGCAAGGACACGCTCACCAAGTGCCCGAAGTGCGGCAGCGAGAACCTTGACTACCTCACGCGCGTGATCGGCTATCTCAAGCGGGTGTCTTCCTTCGCGGAGCCGCGCCAGATCGAGGCGCATCACCGCTTCTACAACCCGAAAGACGTCCCGACGGCATGATCAAGTATATCCCGGAGCTCACGGACGTGGTCTTGGAGGAGATTCCGGACAAGGTGACCCTGGCAGTGGAGATTTCCAACTGCCAGGGTTCTTGTCCCGGGTGCCATTCCCCCTTCCTGAAGGAGGATATCGGTGAAGAACTGACGCCTGCCGTCGTGGACAGGCTCATCGCCGACAACTACGGGATCAATTGCTTCCTGCTGCTGGGGGAGGGCCGGGACATGCAGGCCCTGCTGGGCATTGCGGAGCACCTGCGGACGGCGCATCCGGAGTTGGAGCGCGCCGTGTATTCCGGCCGCGTCGAGGTGGAGCCGGAGATCCATGCCGCCTTCGACTACGTGAAGGTGGGTCCCTATATCGAAGCCGCCGGCCCGCTGAACCATCCGTCCACGAACCAGCGGCTCTATCACCACGGCGAGGATATCACCGCCCGCTTCTGGCACAAGGGCCTGGAGGGATGAGCGGGAAGCCGTTCCCCGTCACGGATCGATCTGCGAATCCTTGAGGCCGAGGAAGTAGAGGATGCCGTCCAGGCCGATGGAGGTGATGTTCTGCCCGCCTGCACCAGGGGCTTGGCGTGGTAGGCGATGCCCAGGCCCGCCAGCGAGAGCATCGGCAGGTCATTGGCGCCGTCGCCCACAGCCACGGACTGCGCGAGGTTGATGTTCTCCACCTGGCAGAGCAGGCGCAGCAGTTCCGCCTTGCGGCGGCCGTCCACGACGTCGCCCACATACCGGCCCGTGAGCTTGCCGTCCTCGATCTCCAGCTCGTTGGCATAGACGTAGTCGAAGCCGAATTTCTGCTGGAGGTGGCGCCCGAAATAAGTGAATCCTCCGGAGAGGATGGCGGTCTTGTAGCCCACCATCTTGAGAATCTTCATCATGCGCTCCAGTCCCTCGTTGAAGGGCAGGTTGCGCGCGATATCTTCCATGACCTCCACGTCCAGGCCCTTGAGCAGGGCCACCCGCCGGGTGAAGCTCTCGGTGAAGTCGATCTCGCCGCGCATCGCCTGCGCGGTGATGGCTTTCACCTGCTCGCCCACGCCGGCGCGCGCCGCCAGCTCGTCGATGCATTCGGTATGCACGAGCGTGGAGTCCATGTCGAAACAGATGAGCCGGCGGGAGCGCCGGTAGATGTCGTCCTTCTGGAAGGAAATGTCCAGCCCGTCCCTCGGCAGGCTCAGCAGGGCGTTCTGCAACGCCGAACGCTCCCCGTCGCTGAGCGAGCCGCGCACGGAGATCTCGATGCAGGCCTTGGCGGCGCGCTCGTCCACGCCCTCCAGCGGCGGCCGGCCGGTGAGGCGCCGGATGGCGTCGATGTTGAGCCCGTGCCGGAAAATGACTTCCGTCACATCCGCGATCTGGCGCGCCGTCACCGTGCGGCCCAGCAGGGTCACGATATAGCGGTTCTTGCCCTGACGGGCCACCCACGCGTCGTAGGCTTCGCGGCTGATGGGGGTGAAGCGGATCTGTACGCCCAGCTCGGAGGCCTTGAAGAGGAGATCCTTCATGATGAAACCGGACTGGTCCGGCGTCGTCTTGAAGAGGATGCCCATGGTCAGCGACTTGTGTATGTTCTCCTGGCCGATGTCGAGGATGGTCGCATGGTACTGCGCCAGGATGGCGGTAAGGGCCGAGGTCAGGCCGGGCTTGTCCTCGCCGGAGATGTTGAGCTGGATGATTTCAATCATGGCGCAAGGGCTTAGAGGCCGAGCTGCTTGAAGAAGTCGTTGCCCTTGTCATCCACGAGGATGAAGGCGGGGAAGTCTTCGACCCGGATCTTCCAGATGGCTTCCATCCCGAGTTCCGGGTACTCGACGCATTCGATGCTGCGGATGCAGCTTTGGGAAAGCACCGCGGCCACGCCGCCGATGGTGCCCAGGTAGAAGCCGCCGTGTTTTTTGCACGCATCGGTCACCTGCTGGGTGCGGTTGCCCTTGGCAATCATCACCAGGGAAGCGCCGTTGGCCTGGAATTCATCCACATACGGGTCCATGCGGTTGGCCGTGGTGGGGCCCATGCTTCCGCAAGGATATCCTTCCGGAGTCTTGGCCGGGCCTGCGTAGAGTATGGGATGGTCCTTGAAGTAGCCGGGCATGCCCTCGCCTGCGTCCAGGCGTGCCTTGATCTTGGCGTGGGCGATGTCGCGGGCCACAATGATGGTGCCCTTGAGGTTCACGCGGGTACCCACGGTGTATTTGGTAAGCTCTGCGCGTACGGCGTCAATGCCCTTGTCCAGGTCTATCTCAATGCCCTTTGCACCCTCGCCGGGACGGCGGAACGCCTCCGGAATAAGCTCCGATGGATGGGTGTCCATCTTCTCGATCCACACACCGTCGGCGTTGATTTTAGATTTGATGTTGCGGTCTGCGCTGCAGCTTACGCCCATTCCGATGGGGCAGCTGGCACCGTGGCGCGGCAGGCGCACCACGCGCACGTCGTGGGCCAGGTATTTGCCGCCGAACTGGGCCCCCAGGCCAATCTTCGCGGCCTCTTTGAGCAGCTTCTGTTCCAGGTCCACGTCGCGGAAGGCACGGCCGGTCTCATCCCCGGTGGTGGGCAGGTTGTCGTAGAATTTGATGCTGGCCAGCTTCACGGTGAGCAGGTTCTTTTCGGCCGAGGTGCCGCCGATCACGAAGGCGATGTGGTAAGGCGGGCAGGCCGCCGTGCCCAGGCTCTTCATCTTCTCCACCAGGAACGGAAGGAGGGTGCCCTCATTCTGGATGGTGGCCTTGGTCATGGGGTAGAAGTAGGTCTTGTTGGCGCTGCCACCGCCCTTGGCGACCATAATGAAGCGGTATTCTTCTCCCCGGGTGGCCTCGATGTCAATCTGGGCAGGGAGGTTGCACCGGGTGTTGACCTCGTTGTACATGTCCAGCGGGGCGTTCTGGCTGTAACGCAGATTCTCCTGGGTGTAGGTGTTGAACACGCCGCGGCTCAGGGCTTCTTCGTCCTCGAAACCGGTCCAGACCTGCTGTCCTTTTTCGCCATGGATGATGGCCGTGCCGGTGTCCTGGCAGAAGGGCAGCACTCCCTTGACGGCACATTCGGCGTTGCGGAGGAACTGCAGGGCCACATACTTGTCGTTTTCGGAGGCTTCGGGGTCACTGAGGATTGCAGCCACCTGTTCATTATGGGCGCGGCGCAGCATGAACTGGCAGTCGTGGAAACTCTGCTGAGCCACAAGCGTAAGCGCTTCAGGCTTGACTTTCAGGATCTTATGACCTTCGAACTCGGAGGTCGAGACGAATTTCTCCGAACCGGGGATCTTGTAATACTCGGTGGTGTCCTCACCGAGCTGGAACATGGGTGCGTATTTAAACTGTGTCATATCTGTTAGTTGTGCATTAAGAACTCTTTCATGAAGGCGTTCAGGTCGCCGTCCAGGACGCCCTGCGTGTCGGCGGTCTCCCAGCCGGTGCGCAGGTCCTTGACCATCTTGTAGGGGTGCAGGACGTAGGAGCGGATCTGCGAACCCCATTCGATCTTCTTCTTCTGCCCCTCGAGCTCGGCCTGCTTCTCCTGGCGCTTCTTGAGCTCGATGTCGTAGAGGCGGGACTTGAGGATGAGCAGGGCCCGCTGGCGGTTGTCCTGCTGGCTTCGGGTTTCGGTGTTCTCGACCGTGATGCCGGTCGGCAGGTGCCGCACGCGCACGCCGGTCTCCACCTTGTTGACGTTCTGGCCGCCGTGCCCGCCGGAGCGGAAAGTGTCCCATTCGATGTCCGAAGGGTTGATCTCGATGTTGATGCTGTCGTCCACGAGGGGATACACGAACACGGAACTGAAGGTGGTCTGGCGCTTGCCCTGGGCGTTGAAGGGGGAAATGCGCACGAGCCGGTGCACGCCGGACTCGGCCTTGAGGTAGCCGTAGGCATACTCGCCCTCATACTGGATGGTGCAGGACTTGATGCCGGTCTCGTCGCCTTCGATCTCTTCGGTCACGGTCATCTTGTAGCCGTTGCGCTCGCCCCAGCGCATGTACATGCGCATCAGCATGGCGCTCCAGTCATTGGCCTCCGTGCCGCCGGCACCGGAGTTGATCGTGAGCACGGCGCCGAGGTTGTCGCCTTCGGCTCCCAGCATGTTCTTGAGCTCGAGGTCTTCCACCTGCGTGCAGGCCTGCCGGTAGGCGTCGTCGATGTCGCTGCCGTCGGGATCCAGCTCCTGCAGGACTTCCAGGTCCTCGACGGCGGATTTCGCGCTGTCAAAGGCCGTGACCCAGGCCTTGACGCCGCTCAGGCCCTTGAGGAAGGCCTCGGCCTGCTTGGGGTCGTCCCAGAAATCCGCAGCCTGGCTCTGCAGCTCCTTTCCCTTGATTTCCTCCCGCTTCCCTTCGATCGCAAGGACCTCGCGGAGCGTCGCCAGACGCTCCTGCAAATCTTTGATTTGTTCCTGGGTGATCATAGATTGCAAAGATAATCATTCTTCGCCAAACCGCCAACCCATCCCCCCTCCCTTCGTCCCCTGCAGGCAGGAGCCCGTTAACCCGTGGCCGCCCATGGCCTCGTGAATGGGAGGGGCCCGCGCCGACAGGCGTGGGAGGGATGAAGCGTAGCGAAAGGTTTGCTGGCTCCTGCCTGCCGGGAGAGGAGCGGAGCTTATAGGGCGAGGGAGGCGAGGGTGCGGAGCGTCGTCGGGTCGCCGGAAGAGAGAAGTTCGAGGGTGGGAGGTTCCGGGTCAAGCCCGGAATGACTGGCAGGCCCGGAATGACGGATCCCATGTCCGTCGATCACCTTGAGCAGCTGGCGGGCGACGGCGGGGGCCGGGTCGATGATGCGGACGCCGGGACCGGCGATGCGCTCGATGACGGGCTGCAGGAAGGGATAATGCGTGCAGCCGAGCACGAGGGTGTCCGCCCCGGCGTCCAGCAGGGGCTGCAGGCTCGCGCGCACCACGCGCTCCACCTCCGGTCCGTCCAGCTCGCCGCGCTCGACCAGTTGCACGAACCCCTCGCCGACGTGCTCTTCGATGCGCACGTTGTCTTGATATAATTCCTTGGTGTTGAGGTATTTGCTGCCCTTGAGAGTGCCTGCGGTGGCAAGAACGCCAATCACCCCGGTCTTTGTGCCCAGGGCGGCGGGCTTGACGGCGGGCTCCATTCCCACGAAGGGGATGGCGTATTCGCGGCGCAGCATCTCGATGGCGGCAGCCGTGGCGGTGTTGCAGGC
>CAJOMY010000130.1 GCA_905235775.1 uncultured Bacteroidales bacterium
AGCGCCTGCAGTTCGAGATCGTAGGCGCAGGTCATGTCGGGGAACCGCGGCCCCATCTCGTCGAGATTGGGCCCGATCAGCGGGTTCGGGAACAGGCTGATGTGGTCGCGGATGACCACCAGGTCCCCCACGCGGAAGTCCGGATTGGCCGCTCCGGCGGCATTGGAGACGAAGAGGTATTTCACGCCCAGAACCGCCATCGTGCGGATGCCGATGGTCACGAGGTCCATGGGGTAGCCTTCGTAATAGTGGAAGCGGCCCTGCATCGCCATGACGGTCTTGCCGCCCAGCCGGCCGATGATGAAATTGCCCTTGTGGCCCACGGCGGTCGAGACCGGGAAGCCGGGGATGTCACGGTAGGGGATGACGGCCGGCTGCTCGATCCGGTCGGCCAGGCGGCCGAGGCCGCTGCCGAGCACGATGCCCACGAGGGGCGCATACCCGCCAGTCTGCTGCCGGATATAGTCCGCGGCGACCTGATAGGTGCGTATTCTGCTGTCCATGGGCGGATGCCGTCATCAGAGGTTCTCGAAGTCCGCCTCGCCGAAGCCTTCAGCGGTCCGCTCGGGAATCTCTCCGTGGAAACAAGTGTCCCGGATGTAGGCGATCACCTCATCCAGTCCCTCGGCGAATTTCTGGAAATCCTCCTTGTAGAGGAAAATCTTGTGCTTGTCGTAGTTGAAACTGCCATCCGGGTTGGTGCGGCGCTTGCTCTCGGTAATCGTCAGGTAAAAATCCTTGCGGCCCCTGGTGGCCTTGACATCGAAGAAATAAGTTCGCTTCCCGGCCCTGACGGGCTTGGAGTACACATCTTCTGCATCCCGGCTGTCGTAGCGCGAATCGTAATCGTCTCTGTACATAGCGTTATTTTAATGGATATCTTCGTACAAAAATAGGATTTTTTATCGATTACTTGTTATCTTTGCAGACAAATTTGTTTGAAAGTATGCTCAACCGAAGAATTCTCCGTATCAAGGCCTTCAAGACCATCTACTGCTACGCGGAAAACCACGGTATGACTCTCAAGGAAGCTGAGGCGCTGCTGGATGTTTCGTGCGAGTCCACGCGGGAGCTGTATCTGTTCCTGCTCGCCATCACGGGCCCGCTCACGGAGGAGGCCCGCGCACGCATCGAAGCGGCTCGCGCCAAGTTCAACCCCACGGAGGAGGAGTTGCACCCCAACCTCAAGTTTGTCGGGAACAGGATTGCGCCCCTGCTGGCGCAGGATCCCGATTTCAGCAGGCTCATCTCGAAGAAGAAATTCGCCTGGGACCAGTATGACGTGTTGCTGCGCCGCCTGTACGAGCGGATCCGCGACCGCAAATATTTCAATGATTACCTGGAGAGCGGGGAAGACTCGCTGGAGGAGGACGCCCGGCTGTGGTGCCGGATCTTCGAGCGCGAGCTGGAGGACAGCCCGGAGCTGGCGGATATCCTCGAGGACCTGTCGATCTACTGGAACGACGACCTGGGCTACGCCCTGAGCTGGTGCATCCGTACCATGCGCGAGCTCGGCGCCGGGAGTCCGTGGCGCCTGCCGCCGCTTTACCAGAGCGAGCTGCCGGGCGGGGAAGCCCTCGAGAACGACAGGAAGTTCGTGGTGAGCCTGCTGCGCACGGCGTACACCGGCTATGACGACTTTTGCGCGCAGGTGGCGGCGCTCACCCCCGGCTGGACGCGCGACCGTCTCTGCACCACCGACCTCTGCCTGATCGCCTGCGGCATGGCCGAGGCGAGGATGGCGCCGGCGGTCTCGCCGCGCATCATCATCAACGAGTACGTCGAGATTTCGAAGTATTACAGCACGCCGGAGAGCAGCGGATTCGTCAACGGCCTGTTGGACAAATTGATCAACCAACACGAATAAAGATATGAATTTCATGATTTTACAGGCAGCTCCCGCTGCCGGACAGGGCGCTGCCGGCGGCAGCTTGAGCTTCCTGCTGATGCTTGTCCTGATGTTCCTGGTGATGTGGCTCTTCATGATCCGTCCCCAGCGTAAGCAGCAGAAGAAACTCGAAGAGATGCGCAATGCGCTCAAGAAGGGTGACAAGGTCATCACCGCGGGCGGCATCTACGGCACCGTTGCGGATGTTGACGACCGCACCGTCCTGGTCAAGGTGGACGGCGAGGTGAAGATCCGCGTGGACAAGAGTTCCATCAACAAGGACACCACCGCCGACGCTCCTGCGCAGCCCGAGAAGAAATAGCAAGTGAAGGTCTGGGTCCAGTTTCTGCTCTGCGTGCTGTTCTCGGCCAGTATCTGGCTCGTGCTCAATCTGTCGCGGGACTACGTCGCGACCGTGAGCATGCCGGTGGTGGCCCGGAGCAGCATCGAGGGCCATGCCGCCCTCTCGCAGTCGGAAGCCACGGCGACCGCCCAGGTCTCCGCCTCCGGCTTCCGGCACTTTGTGCTGGCGCGCGGGCACAGGCGTGCCGTGCAGGTCGAGTTCGCCGCGTCGGACTTCCGCCACGAGAGCGGGGACCGGTACACCATTTCCAATACCGCCCTCTATCGTTACGCTTCCCAGCTTTTCGGGGACGGGGTGACGGTGGAGAGCTTCATCTCCGACGACCTGGAGTTCTCTTTCCCGGAGGAAAGCTACAAGAAGGTGCCCGTGCGGGCGGTCCTGTCGGTCAGTTATGCGCCCCAGTACATGGCGCACCGGCCGCTCTCGCTGCAGCCCGACACGGTGCTCGTGTATGGCGAGCCTTCGCGGCTGGAGAACGTGGAGTCCGTGTCCACGCGGCCGCTGATCCTGGATGGCCTGCGCAGCAGTGCGCACGGCAAGGTGCGGCTGGAGACCCCTTCCGGCGTGCGCCTGTCGCACGACGAGGCTGTCTATTCGCTGGAGGTCGCGCGCTATGTGGAGGTCCGCGCCGAAGTGCGCATCGAGACGCGCAACGTGCCGTCCCGGGTGGCCCTGTCGGTCCTTCCTTCCACAGCCACGGCCGTGTTCCGCTGCACCTTCCCGACCGCTACGGATCCGTCGGCCCAGACGCATTTCTATATTGATTACCGGGAATTCGCGAACTCGCTCAGCGGGCGCTGCGTGGCGCACTGCGAAGGTCTTCCGGGCAACGTGATCGACTACACCCTGTCCCCGGAAGTCTTCGACTGCCTGGTCAAAACCGCCGAGTGATGCGAACGATTCTGGTCACGGGTCCCATCGGGAGCGGGAAGAGCGTTGTCTGCGGCTATCTGGCTTCGCTGGATTTCCCCGTATATGCGTGCGATGAGCGCACGAAGCTGCTCTATTCGCTCGTTCCGGGCCTGAAGTGCAGTATCGAAGAGCGTCTGAAGCTCCCGTGGTCGCAGATCGGCACGGTCTTTACCGATCCGGACCGGCTTCGCGCCCTGGAGGAAATGGTCTATCCGCATGTGGTGGAGGATCTGAAAGCCTGGAAGGCCGCCCAGACGGCCCCGCTGCTCTTCGTCGAGTCCGCCATCGCCCTGGACAAGCCGCAGTTCGACGGCCTTTACGACACCGTCCTGCTCGTCCAGGCGCCGTACGGGACCCGCGTGCAGCGCAACCCGAAGACGGCGGAGCGCGACGCCTTGCAGACCTACGACCCGGCGCGGATCGACTTCCGCATCGACAACGACGGCACAAAAGAAGAATTATATCCAAAAATCCGACAACTGATATGCAAACTGATTTAGCACGGATCCTGTCCGTGGCCGGCCAGCATGGCCTTTTCCGATATGTGGCGCAATCCCGCGGCGGCGTGATCGCCGAGAGCCTGGAGACCGGGCAGCGCAAGGTGTTTCCGGCCAACAGCCGCATCTCCACCCTCGCCGACATCGCCATTTACACCGCCGAAGGCGAGATGAAACTGGACCGGGTGTTCCTCGCCCTCCAGGCGGCGCTCGGCGAGGCCGGGGCTCCGTCGCCCAAGGCCTCGGACCAGGAGCTTAAGGCCCTGTTCGCCAAAGCCATCCCTGACTACGACGCCGACCGCTTCTACCTGTCCCACATGCGCAAGGTGGTGGACTGGTACGCCCAGCTCGTCAAGTACGCTTCGCTCGATTTCGTGAAGGAAGAGGATGCGGCCCAGGAGGCTTAAAGTCATCACCCTCGGCTGCTCGAAGAACACCGTGGATACGGAGCATCTGCTGGCCCGGCTGCCGGCGGATGCTTATACCATCGTGGAGGACGACAGTCCGGTCGATGTCCTGCTGCTGAACACCTGCGGCTTCATCGGCGACGCCAAGGAAGAGTCGGTGAATGCCATCCTGGAGGCCGTAGAAGCCAAGAAACGGGGCGAGGCGGGGGAGCTGGTCGTGTTCGGCTGTCTGTCGCAGCGCTATCCCGACGAACTGCGCGCGGAGATTCCCGAGGTGGACGCCTGGTACGGCGCCCGCGATCTCGCACCCGTGCTGCGGCACCTGGGCGTTGCGCCCGGCCGCCTGACGGAGCGCTATCTGTCCCGCCAGCAGGGCTACGCCTATCTGAAGATCTCGGAGGGCTGCGACCGCCGCTGCTCCTACTGCGCCATCCCCTTCATCCGCGGTGCACACCGTTCCGTGCCGATGGAGGATCTGGTCGCGGAGGCGACGGCCCTTGCCGCCCGGGGTGTCAGGGAATTGATCCTGATTGCCCAGGACACGACTTATTACGGCCTGGACCTCTACGGCCGCCGGGCGCTCGGCGAGCTGCTGGAGCGCCTGTCCGGGATCGAGGGCATCGTCTGGATCCGCATCCACTATTCCTATCCGGCCGATTTTCCGGAGGACGTGCTGCAGGCCATGGCCCGCAATCCCAAGGTCTGCCGCTACCTCGACATCCCGCTGCAGCACATTGCGGACGGTATGCTGGAGCGGATGCACCGCCACGTGGACGGTGCGTGGACACGCCGGCTGATCGCGCGCCTGCGGGCGGAGGTGCCCGGCGTGGCGCTGCGCACGACGATGATCGTGGGGCATCCGGGCGAGACGGAGGAGGAGTTCGC
>CAJOMY010000131.1 GCA_905235775.1 uncultured Bacteroidales bacterium
GAAAGGAGCCCTACTGGCAGCTGCAGCTGAGCGGCGAGAACTTCGTGGACTATCACGACTGCGAGGCCTGGTTCCGGGAACTGGTGGAGCGCATCGACCGGATGCACGAGGAGGATGCAGCGGCCATCGACCTGCCCGGCGGGAGCGAGTTCGCAGCCGGGGACATCGAAATCATCCTGGCCCTGTCCGGCGACGTCGAAGGCGAGACGACCTCCCTTTATATTTTCCGCCAGATCGAGAACAAGGGCGTGAAGGTCTCCACCCTCGCCCGCGGCCTGGGCTTCGGCGACGACCTCGAATACGCCGACGCCCTCACCCTCGGCCGTTCGATCGCGGGCCGGCAGCCCTTCCGGCCTTGATCCCCGCACTTCGATCTCACGATGCCCCGTACCACTTGCAGGATCACGCCTTCAGGCCAGGAAGCCTCCGGCAACCCTGTCGAAGCATTGAAAGAACACCTTTTGTCAGGCAAATAATAAAAAGATAAAAATGAAAAAGACAAAAATAGCAAGCGTCATCCTGTGGGGGCTGCTCGCCCTGGTTCTCCTTTTCGGAGTCGGCACCTGTGCGAAGTTCGGCCCGCTGGCCCAAGGCGCGAAGTCCGTCGTCAAACTGGACGAAGGCCTGTATTATCTGGAGTATAAGGGTGATGACGGCTTCGCCGGGCTGATCGGGAACGGCGGCGGACGCAGTGCCGCCGAGCTGTCCGGCTACGTCATGAGTTTCCTCTCCAAGGGGTTCTATCGCCCGGAAGCCGGAAACCCCGCGCCGGCCCGGTACGGCTGTTCCGCGCTGACGGCGCACACGCCGGAAGGCGGTGTCCTGATGGGACGCAACTTCGACTTCAACTCCGCGACCGGGATGGTCGTACACACGGTTCCCACGCAGGGGTACGAGACCTACACCACCTTCAACCTCGAGTTCCTCGGTTTCGGGCAGGGATGGCTGCCGGAAGGCTTCAAGAACCAGTACATGGCGCTCTCGGCGCTGTTCTTCGCCCTGGACGGCATCAACGAAAAGGGCCTGGCCGTGGCCGATCTGATGGCTGGGGACGACGCCCAGACCCACCAGGAAAGCGGCAAACCGGCCCTCACCACCACCTCGGCCATCTGCTACCTGCTCAAGAACGCTGCGACCGTGGACGAGGCCCTGGATCTGCTGCGTGGGATCGATATGCACTCCGACATCGGCGCGGCCCATCATTATGCCATTTCCGATGCCACCGGCCGGAGCGTCGTGGTCGAATACGTGGACGAGCGGATGGAGGTCGTCGAATCCCCTGCCGTGACCAATCACTACCTGTGCGCCCCCAAGTACAACGTCGGCCTGATGGAAGGAGACCATCGTCTGGACTTCCTCTGCCGGCAGCTCGGCGAAGCGGGCGACGTCCTGGACAAACAGCAGCTCACGGAGACCATTGCCGCCGTGTCCCAACCGGAGCAGGAAGGCAAGTTCCTCGGCACCGCCTGGACGATGATCATGAACCTGACCCATCCCTCCGTCACCTACTACTCCCGCCGGCACTTCGACAAGCCCATCCACTTTGACTTTGAGCGGAAGGGGTTATAACAGAGCCTTCGCCAGCCTATGCTGCCGTTCACGCAATTCCGGGCTGCCCGCAGGGGACAGGCGGCCGGGGGCACCGGACAGAAAAAGGCCGGTTTTTCGGGACAGCCCCCCATAATTCGAGGGGGTTGTCCAGGTTTTGCCGGGAAATCCTGTCCGGTTACGAAAAACGGAACCCGACCGGCTAGCAGAGGATGCTGATGCCGATGCCAATGAGCACGAGGCCGCCGACGATCTCCGCCCAACGGCCCAGGCGGCTCCCGACGGCGCTGCCGCCGCGAAGCCCGACCACCACGGACAGGGCGGTGATTCCGAAAACGGCCACGAGCAACGGCAGGAAATCTGCCCAGGCCACTCCGTCCAGCGACTGGGCGACGCCCACGGACAGCGCGTCGATGCTCGTGGCGACACCGCCCACGATCACGTTGCGCCAGTTGCTGAGATCCCGCTGCTCCGACGCGTTCCGGAAGCCCTCGAAGAGCATCGAGCCGCCGACATAGAGCAGCAGCAGGAAGGCGACGATGTGGGAGACACGCTCGACCAGGCCGACGAACAGATAGCCGAAGGCCCAGCCGACCAGCAGCAGGCCCGCCTGGATCACGGCGAAGATGAACGCCACGCCCAGCACGTCGTGCCAGCGCGAGCTGCGCAGCGTCACACCGGAACAGAGCGAAACGGCCAGGCAGTCGGCACAGAGCGACGACGCCAGCAGAATATCCGACAGGATCGACATAGACTGCAAAGGTAGCAATAATCCGCAGATTTTGCTCGGAGCCATGTGACCGGGGGGATCCTTCCCCCGCTGGATTGCTGCAAAAATAACAGGCAGCCCGGTTGTAAATTGCGGATTTTTACTCGGAGCTGTGCGACCGAGGGGGCTGCGGGGGATCCTTCCCCAAAATAACAGGCAGCCCGGTTGCAAATTGCGGATTTTTACTCGGAGCTGTGCGACCGAGGGGGCTGCGGGGGATCCTTCCCCCGCTGGATTGCTGCAAAAATAACAGGCAGCCCGGTTGCAAATTGCGGATTTTTACTTATTTTTGCAGGCTTGCATCTCCGTATTGCAAGCTATCCCGTAAGTTTAACCCCTTCCGACAAGCGTGCCGGGACCAACCAGGAAGGAAGCCATGATCAAGATTTTCTACAGACGAGGCGTCGACATCGTCGTCAGCCAGTCCGAAACGGAGTTTGCTGCTATCGGCAAAGGAAATGTCCTCTGGATAGACCTCCTGCAACCCACAGGAGAGCAGAAGAGGGCCGTCGAGGCGTTTCTCGGCACGGAGATCCAGAGCCGGGCCGAAGCGGAGGAGATCGAAAGTTCCTCCCGCTTCTACGAAGAGGGGAACGCCATTTTCGCCAACACCAACTTTCTCTCCCCTTCCGGAGACGGCATGCTGATGGATCCCGTCTCGTTCATCCTGTCCGATTCGATCCTCACGACCGTACGCGAGATACCGTTGCGCTCGCTGGATACCCTTCAGCTCAAGATGCAGGCCCTCCCGGAGCAATTCCCCGACGGGTTCACCACCTTCGTGGAAATCATGGACAAGCGCGTGGACCTGGACGCCGACATCGTGGAGCTTATCTCCAAGGATGTGTCGCAGTTCAGCAAGCGCATCAACCAGAAAGAAGACATCAACGAGGAATTTCTCCTCGACATCAATCAGTTGCAGGAAAGTGCGATGACCGTCCGGGAAAATGTCGTGGACAAGCAGCGCCTAATCTCCAACATCCTCAAGAGCAAGAGCTGTCCCAAGGATCCGCAACTGCGCGAGGACCTGGGCATCATCCTGCAGGACATCGCCTCCCTGATCAACCATACGAACTTCAATTTCGAGCGACTGGAATATCTGCAGGACACCGTCCTGGGCATCATCAACCTTGACCAGAACAACATCATGAAGATCTTCACCTTCGTGTCGTTGCTGCTGATGCCGGCCACGCTCGTGGCGAGTTTCTACGGCATGAACGTTACCCTGCCCTTCGCGGAGAAGTGGTGGGCCTGGCTTGCGCTCTTCCTGCTGATGGCCTGTCTGGTCGCCGGCATCTGGATTGTGGTCAAGCGGAAGAAAATGCTGTAGTGCCGCCCTGCGACCTTGTCATTCTCCTGCGGATTGGCCCGGCGATTATTTGCACCCCGAACTTTTTTTTGTAATTTCGGGAGCTAAAAAACTGTCTGATCATGAAAAGAACCCTGTTTCTGTTCCTGTGCGCCTTCGCGTCTTTTTCTGCGATGGCCGCGCCCGTCGAAGATTGGCTGAACCCGGACGTTAACCAGCGGAACCGGGTGCCGATGCGCACCAGTTTCTCCACCGACAGCCCCCGCCTGTCGCTGGAGGGCATCTGGAAATTCCAGTGGTACGAGTCTCCTGACGCCCGTTCGCGCGACTTCTTCCGGCCCGCCCTGGACGATTCCGGATGGGGCAGCATGCCCGTGCCGGGGATGTGGGAGCTGAACGGCTACGGCGACCCGCTCTATGTCAATATCCAGTACGCCTGGGACGGTCATTTCAAGAACAATCCACCCGAGGTCCCGACGGAGCACAACTACGTCGGGCAGTACCGGCGCAGCTTCAAAATCCCGGCCGGATGGGCCGGCCGTGACATCTTCCTGTCCGTCGGCTCCGCCACCTCCAACCTGCGCGTGTGGGTGAACGGCAAGGAAGTCGGCTACAGCGAGGACAGCAAGCTGGAAGCCCGTTTCGACATCACGAAATTCGTCAAGCCCGGCGAGGACGCCCTGATCGCGATGGAGATCTTCCGCTGGTGCGACGGCACCTACCTGGAGTGCCAGGACTTCTGGCGCTACGCCGGCATCGCCCGGGAGTGCTACCTGGAGGCGCGGCCGAAGGCCCGCATCGAGGACCTGCATGTCGTGGCGGAAATGGACGGCGGCTACCGCATCGGCGCGAGCCTCACGAATGCCGCCCAGGGCGTGAGATACTACCTCTCCGGCCCGGACTTCCCCGAGCGGGAGGTGGCGGCGTCCGGCCGCCTGGAATCCCCGCATCTCTGGAGCGCCGAGACCCCGGACCTCTATCACCTGCGGGCCGTCTGCTTCGACAAGAGAGGGGTCACCGAGACGGCTGAGCTGGACTTCGGCTTCCGCACCGTCCGCATCGTGGGCAGAAAACTGATCGTCAACGGACGGCCGATCCTGATCAAGGGCGCCGACCGCCACGAGATGTCCGCCACCGGCGGCTATGTGGTCACGCTGTCGGAGATGCTGGAAGACATCCGCATCATGAAGGAGCTGAACATCAACACCGTCCGCACCAGCCACTACCCCAATGACCCGCGTTGGCTGGACCTCTGCGACCGCTACGGCCTCTACGTCATCGACGAGGCCGACATCGAGTCGCATGGCATGGGCTACGGCCCGGAGACGCTGGGCGACAACCCGATCTACAAGCAGGCCCACCTGGAGCGCGTACAGCGCATGGCGCAGCGCGATTTCAACCATCCCTCCGTCATCATCTGGAGTCTGGGCAACGAGGCGGGCAACGGGCAAAACTTCCATGCCGCCTACGACTGGCTGAAAGCCTGGGACTCCAGCCGCCCCGTCCAGTACGAACGTGCCGGCGAGGATTACAACACGGATATCATCTGCTATATGTACATGTCATACCGCGACCTGGTCAGGTATGCTGAGAATCCCGCCATCACCCGTCCGATCATCATGTGCGAGTACGCCCATGCGATGGGCAACTCGATGGGCGGTTTCGAGGACTACATGGACTTGTTCCGGAAGTATCCGGAACTGCAAGGCGGCTGCATCTGGGACTTCGTGGACCAGGCCGTCCGCTGGCCGTCGGCGAAGTCGCGCACGGGCTACATCTATGCTTTCGGCGGCGACTTCAACGACTATGATCCGTCCGACAATTCATTCAACTGCAATGGCATCATCGCCGCCGACCGCAGCTGGCATCCCCATGCCTGGGAGGTGCGCCACGGCTACCGTTCCATCCTGACTTCCGCGACTCCGGAGCAGGCCCTGGACGGCAGCGTGAAAGTGTACAACGAGAATTTCTTCATGGACTTGAGCCGCTATATGATGCGCTGGGAGGTCATCGCGGACGGCGTGCCGGTCCTTTCCGGTCAGTTGGATGCACCCAGCGCTGCCCCGCAGCAGACGGTCATGGCGGACCTGGGCTTCCGCGCCGCCGACCTGGCCGGCATTCCGGGCGAGTTGTACCTCAACGTCAGTTATGTGCTGCGCCGCGCCGACGGCATCCTGCCCGCAGGCACGGAGGTCGCCCACGACCAGATCCTGCTGCGCGAGGCGCCGTACCGCCTGACGACGGCAGACCTTGGCGGACGCCGCTGGTCGGCCGATTTCGACCCGGAGACGGGGGCGCTCTGCTCCTACAAGCTCGAAGGAAAGGAATTGCTCGCCGCCCCGCTGATGCCCTGCTTCGGCCGTGCCGTGACGGAGAATGACCTCGGGGCCTGGCTGCAGCGCCGCATGGGCGCGTGGCTGTATCCGGAATTCAAGCCGGTGTCCGTCGAGCGCAACGCCGGCGGCGTGGAAGTGGTCTACGACGTGTCGGACGGCCTGGCACGCGTGTCCATGCAGTATGCGCTCGCCACCGACGGCAGCATCACCGTCACCGAGCGGATGAGCGAGCTGCGCGAGGGCGCCCCGAACCTCTTCCGCTTCGGTGTGGAATTCGCCATGCCAGGCAGCTTCAATACCTTGGAATGGTACGGCGAAGGCCCCTTTGAGAATTATATCGACCGCCAGGGCGCCTCGCAGACGGGGATCTGGAAGCAGTCCGTGGCTGACCAGTACCACTTCGGCTACGCCCGTCCACAGGAGTCCGGCACCCATGTGGGGATGCGCTGGATGCGCCTGACGGATGCTGCCGGCTGCGGTTTCGAGATCGCCGCGTCGGAGCTATTCTCCGCCTCAGCCCTGCCTTTCGGCCGCCGCGACATCGATCTGTCGGTCTCGGGCGGAAGCCGCAGCAAAGGTGGCGACCAGCGCCATTCGCTGGAGCTGAAAGAGGACGGCCTCACGCACGTCAACCTGGACCTGGCCCAGATGGGCCTGGGCTGCGAGAATTCCTGGGGCGCCCAGCCGCGCCCGCAGTACCAGCTCCCCGCCGGGCCGCGCAGCTTCACCTTCACCCTCAAGCCGCTGCTCTGAACCGTCCCTGCACGACAAACAACAAGGAGGATGACCAATAGTCCAGCGGACTTTGAGGTCATCCTCTTTTTTTATGTCCGGGTAGCCACAGGTATCCAGGCGGACGTCGGGAAAGGGCAACAGGAGCATGGAGGTGAACATCAGGAAAATGGCACCGAAGGCGGTTGCGGAGCGGAGACGGCAGGCGGCAGTCGCCTCAGGAAGGCGTAGCCACCCGCGGCTCGTCAGCGGGAGGGCCCGGCGGATACAAGTTATCGCACAGCGATGACGCCGCAGACGCTGGGAGGGATGGAGTGAGCGCAGCGAACGGAACCTTCCGAAGGTGAGCTGCCGCTGCCGCGGAGCCGCAACCGCACGGCATAATGAAAGAAGGCGACCAATAATCGCTTATTAGTCGCCTTCTTTATTGGGGAAGGGATCAGCCTAGCGGGCCTTGCCGTTGGAGCCGAGGACGTTGAGGATCTTGTGGATGTACATCTTCTTCATCTCCTCGCGGGCCGGCTTGAGGTACTGGCGGGGATCGAAGTGACCCGGATTCTCGGCAAGGTGCTTGCGTACCGCGGCGGTCATCGCAAGGCGGCTGTCGGAGTCGATGTTGATCTTGCAGACGGCGCTCTTGGCGGCTTTGCGGAGCTGCTCCTCCGGGATGCCGATGTTGGGAAGCTGACCGCCGTACTGGTTGCACATGTCAACATATTCCTGCGGAACGGAGGAGGATCCGTGGAGCACGATCGGGAAGCCCGGGAGCTTCTTCTCGACGGCCTTCAGCACGTCGAAAGCGAGGGGCGGCGGGACCAGCTTGCCGGTCTTCGGGTCGCGGGTGCACTGCTCCGGGGTAAACTTGTAGGCGCCGTGGGAGGTGCCGATGGAGATGGCGAGGGAGTCGCACTTGGTCTTCTTGACGAAGTCGATCACCTCTTCCGGCTTGGTGTAGTGGGACACCGCGGAGGACACCTCGTCCTCGACGCCGGCGAGCACGCCGAGCTCAGCCTCGACGGTCACGTCGTGCTTATGGGCGTAGTTGACGACCTTGCGGGTCAGCTTCACGTTCTCCTCGTAAGGGAGGGAGGAAGCGTCGATCATCACGGAAGAGAAACCGAAGTCCACGCAGCTCTTGCAGAGCTCGTAGCTGTCGCCGTGGTCCAGGTGAAGGACGATCTGCGGCTTCTTCCAGCCCAGCTCCTTGGCATACTCGACGGCACCCTGCGCCATGTAGCGGAGGAGCGTCTGGTTGGCGTAGTTGCGGGCGCCCTTGGAGACCTGCAGGATCACCGGAGACTTGGTCTCGGCCGAGGCCTGGATGATGGCCTGGAGCTGCTCCATATTGTTGAAATTGAAAGCGGGGATGGCGTAACCGCCCTTGACGGCCTTGGCAAACATCTCGCGGGTGTTCACAAGACCCAGTTCTTTGAATGAAACTTTCATAAAATTGTATGATTTGATACTTTGATTCAGTAAATCGTGCAAAAATAATTATTTTTGCGGAAAAGTCCGCATAATGTCAGGCAAAGTCATCATCTTTTCTGCACCTTCCGGCGCCGGCAAAAGCACTGTAGTGAATCATTTGCTGGGGCTGCACCCCGAGTTCGAATTCTCGATTTCCGCCACTTCGCGTGCGCCCAGAGGCGCCGAGCAGGACGGTGTGGAATATTATTTCCTGGACGCCCGGCGCTTCCGGGAACTGATTGCCGAAGACGCCTTCGTCGAGTACGAGGAGGTCTATCAGGACCGTTTCTACGGCACGCTGAAGAGCGAGGTCGAACGGATCTGGGCCAAGGGGCATGTCATCGTCTTCGACGTGGACGTCAAGGGCGGGGTGAACCTGAAGAAACATTTCGGCGACGCCGCCTTGTCCGTACTGATCGTACCGCCCAGCCTGGAGGTGCTCGGGCAGCGGCTGCGCGGCCGCGGAACCGACAGCGAGGAGGCCATCCGCGAGCGCCTCGCCAAGGCCGGCTGGGAGCTGGATTTCGCCGCCGGCAAGTTCGACCGCGAGCTGGTCAACGACAGGCTGGAGGATACCCTCGCCGAGGCCGAGGCCCTCGTAAACGGGTTCCTATGCGGATAGCCGTGTATTCCGGTTCGTTCGATCCGCTTCACATCGGCCACCAGGCCATCATGGAGCGGCTTACCACCGCACATGATTTCGACTGGGTCTATCTGGTCATTTCCCCGCAGAACCCGCTCAAGGACCCGTCCAAGGCCCTTTCCGCGGAGCGGCGCTACCGGGAGGCCATCGAGGCCGTCCGCCGCCACCCCGAGCTGCACGTCTGGGTGGACAATATCGAACTCGAGATGCCTGCGCCCACCTACACGATCCGGACGCTGGACGCGCTGAAGAAGCGCGAGCCGGAGAACGATTTCACGCTGGTGATCGGAGCGGACAACCTGCAGAACATCGGCAAATGGCGTGACGCGCCGCGTATCCTGGGCGAATACGGCGTCGTGGTCTATCCCCGCAAGGGCTATGACATCGAGCGCCTCCGGGAGATGCTCATCGAGGAGTGCCGCCACTTCCCCGTCCCCTACGTGCTGGACGCCTCGCAGGGCGCGACGCCGGGCAAGGCCAGCCTCGAGGACCTGGACCGCTTCTACAAGATCCGCCTGATCGATGCGCCCATCGTGGACATTTCTTCCACGCAGATCCGCATGATGCAGGAACGCGGAGAAGATGTCTCCGCGTTCCTGATGTAGGAGATTCCGGGTCAAGCCCGGAAGGACTATTTATTCCTTCGGGAAGGTGGCAACTTCCGCGGCGGTGAGGCCGACGGAGGAGAAGCCGCCGTCGTGGTAGAGGTTCTGCATCGTGACCTTGCGGGTGTAGTCCGAGAAGAGGGTGACGATGTAGTCGGCACAGTCGTCGGCCGTGGCATTGCCCAGCGGCGACATCCGGTCGGCGTACTTGAGCATGTCCTCCATGCCGGCGATCCCCTGCCCCGCCGTCGTGGCGGTCGGAGACTGGGAGACCGTATTGATGCGCACGTGCTTCGCCTGGCCATAGATGGCGCCGAAGCTGCGGGCGATCGACTGGAGGAGCGCCTTGGCGTCCGCCATGTCGTTGTAGCCCACGAAGGTGCGCTCGGCGGCGATGTAGGTCAATGCGACGACGGAGCCCCATTCCTTGAGGGCGTCCTTGGCGTAGAGCGTGTGCAGCAGTTTGTGGAAGGACAGGGCGGAGATGTCCAGCGTCTTGCCCAGGAAGTTGTAGTCCAGGGCCTCGTAGGGACGGCCCTTGCGCACGTTCGGAGACATGCCGATGGAGTGCAGCACGAAGTCGAAGGGGCCGCCGAAGTGCTCCATCGCGCCGTCCACCAGCACGCCGAGGTCCTCGAGCGAGGTGGCGTCGGCGGCGATCAGTTTGCAGCCGTGCTTGTCAGCAAATTCGTTCAGCGTGCCCATCCGCAGGGAGAGTTCCGTGTTGGTGAGCACGATTTCGGCGCCTTCGGCGATGGCGCGCTCCGCCACTTTCCAGGCAATCGACTTGTCATTGAGGGCACCGGTGATGATGCCTTTTTTTCCTTTCAGCAGTTCCATTATTTGTCCAGATTTTGGGAGTCCATCAGATAAAAGGTCAGCTGGCCCTTGCAGGCAAGCTTGCCGCCGACGGCGGCCTGTGCGTCAATGATGTAGAGCGGGCCACGGGTGGCGTTGAGCCTGGCGCTGACCTCGATCGTGTCGCCGGGGCGCACCATGTGCTTGAAGCGGACGTTGTCCAGCCCGGCATAGAACGGGGTCTTACCCTTCAGCGCTTCGCCGAGGATCAAGGTGCAGCACTGGGCCATGATCTCGCAGATCACGACACCCGGCACCACCGGAAAATCCGGGAAATGGCCTTTGAGGAACCATTCCTCACCAGTCACATGATAGGTGGCGCGGATGCTGCCATCATCGTTTTTCTCCGTCCAGTCCACCAGCAGCATGGGCTCGCGGTGCGGCAGGAATTGCTTGATTTCTTCTCTGTTCATATCGGTTAATTGTGGGTCGGTTTAGATTTTACGGAGGGCGACGCTGGCGTCATGGCCGCCGAAGCCCAGGGAATTGGATACGGCGATGCGGACCGGACGCTCCACCGCGTGCAGCGGGGTGTAGTCCAGATCGAGCTCCGGGTCGGGGCGGGTCAGGCCGATGGTCGGCGGGATGACCCCGTCGCGCAGGGCCAGGGCGGAGGCCAGCAGCTCGACGGCGCCGGCGGCGCCGATCATGTGGCCGGTCATCGACTTGGTGGAGCTGATGCT
>CAJOMY010000132.1 GCA_905235775.1 uncultured Bacteroidales bacterium
TTCTCCCGTCTGCCAGTGGCGCGCGAAGGTGTGCAGCCACGCCGGCTCGAAGCCCCAGTTCTCCATCAGCTGCGAGGGCAGCTCCACGAAGTCGCGGGCCACGTTGGTGCCGGTCAGGGACGGGTAGCGGCCCTCGGCGAGCATTCCGTGCAGGGCGTGGCCGAACTCGTGCAGCAGGGTCGTCAGCTCGTCGTGCGTGAGCAGCGAAGGCGCATCCGGGGTGGGCTTGGAGAAATTGGTCACGATGCTGACCAGCGGCCGCTCCTCGACGCCGCCGCGCACCGCGAGCTCGCGGAAATGGGTCATCCACGCGCCGCCGCGCTTACCCGGACGGGGAAAGAAATCCGCGTACAGCAGCGCCAGGTGCCGCCCGTCGCCGTCCTGCACGTCGTAAATGCGCACGTCGGGATGGTAGCCCGGCAGGTCTGTGCGGGGGAAAAAATGTACGCCGTACAGGCGTGTGGCAAGCCCGAACACGGCCGCGATACAGTCCTCCAGGCGAAAGTAGGGCTTGAGCTGCTCCTCGCTGAGGTCGAAATGCTCCGCCCGGTAACGTTCGGACCAATAGGCAAAGTCCCAGGGCTGCATCTGCGGCTCCCGGTAGCCATGCTCCTGCGCGTAGGCGAGCAGCCGGGCGACCTCCTGCCGGGCGGCGGGCAGGGAGGGATCCATCAATTCGCCGAGGAGTTTGCGGACGGGGCCGACGCCCTTCGCCATCCGCTCTTCAAGTTCGTAGGCCGCCCAGTCCTCGTAGCCGAGCAGCCGGGCGATGCGGCGGCGCAGGTTGGTGATCTTCAGGCAGATGTCGCTGTTGTCGGAGGGACCGCCGAAGGCCCGGGAGTTATAGGCGCGCCACAAACGCTCCCGCAGGTCGGTGCGGGCGCTGTATTGCAGGAAGGGGACGTAACTCGGATGCGTGAGGTCGAAGATCCATCCGACCCTGCCCTTTTCGCGGGCGGCCTGGGCTGCGGCGTCGCGGACATACTGCGGAAGTCCGGCCAGGTCCGCCTCGTCGGTAATTTCCAGACAGAAGGCGTTGGTGGCGTCGAGCACGTTCTTGCCGTAGCGCAGCTCCAGCAGGGACAGCTCTTTTTCCAGGGCCGCGTAGGTCTTCTTGTCCTCCGGCTCGAGCAGTGCGCCGCTGCGGACGAAGCCTTTGTAGCTCTGCTCCAGCAATTTGCGCTGGTCGCTCTCCAGGGAGAGGGCGTCGCGTCCGTCATACACGGCTTTGACGCGGGAGAAAAGGGTTTCGTTGAGTGAGACGTACATCTCATACTCCGTCAGCAGGGGAGAGACTTCTTCCGCAATCTGCTGCATCCGCTCGTCGCTCTCGGCTTCGAGCAAATTGAAGAAGAGGCCGCTGACGCGGTCCAGCGCCGCACCGGCCAGTTCCAGGGCTTCGACCGTGTTGCCGAATGTCGGCGGCTCGGGATTGGCGGCGATGGCGTCTGCCTCGGCCTTGCCCCGGGCAATGGCGGCCCGGAAAGCGGGCAGATAGTGGTCTGTGCGGATCCGGTCAAAATGCGGAGCGCCGAAGGGCAGGTCGGAAGGAGTCAGAAGCGGATTGTCCATGCTGCAAAAATAACCATAAATGAGGATTTATTATTCTTTCGGAACCCGCTAATTTTGCACCCGGATAAAAGTTAGTGTGTTTTAAAAGGTGTGACCGCTCCGGAGCTTGCACCTTTTTCTTTGTTTTGTCTCCTAAATTGACTAAATTTGCGCCGCTTTTTGAGCAAAAATAGAATTAGTTTGTAATACATTATGTCCAACAACAAGTTTTCTGTGAAGTATTGTGTCCTTCTGCCCGTCGTGCTGATCGTCACCATCCTTCTCTGGGCCCTTCCGGTCAGCGCTTTCGGAATCGCCGAGTTGACCGTCGTCCAGCAGCGCGTGATCGCGCTCTTCGTGTTCGCCGCCCTCATGTGGATCTTCGAAATCATCCCGAACTGGACCACTTCCGTGCTGGTGATCGTGATCGCCCTGCTGACCGTTTCCAATAAAGGTATCGGCTTCTTCTGCAAGCCGGAATTCGGCACCCTTGTGGACTACAAGAGTCTGATGGCCGCCTTCGCCGACCCCGTGGTGATGCTCTTCCTTGGTGGTTTCGTACTGGCCATCATGGCTGAAAAATATGGCTTGGACGTCACCCTGGCCCGTTTCCTGCTGAAGCCCTTCGGCACCAATCCCAAGATGGTCCTGCTCGGCTTCCTGATCGTGATTGCGGTCTTCTCGATGTTCATGTCCAATACCGCGACCGCCGCGATGATGCTGGCCTTCCTGGCCCCGGTCCTCGCCGTCCTTCCGGCCGACGACAAGGGCAAGATCGGCCTGGCGCTGTCCATCCCCGTCGCCGCCAACCTCGGCGGTATCGGCACCCCGATCGGCACCCCGCCGAACGCGACTGCCGTCAAATTCCTCGCCGAGGCCGGTCAGGAGGTGACCTTCGGCGCATGGGCCGTCCGCATGATTCCCTTTGTGATCATCATGCTGCTCGTCGCCTGGCTCCTGCTGCAGTTCTTCTTCCCCTTCAAGTCCAGGGAGATCAAGCTTGCGATCCCCGAAAATACGCGCAAACGCGACTGGAAAACCATCGTGGTGTGGGTCACCTTCATCGGCACGATCCTTCTCTGGGCCACGGAGCAGTGGACCAAGATCAACTCCAACATCGTCGCCCTGATTCCGCTCGGCGTCCTCACGGCCACCGGCATCTTTACCAAGGATGACATCAAGGAGATCAACTGGAGCGTCCTCTGGCTGGTCGCCGGCGGTTTCGCCCTCGGCACCTGCCTGCAGGGCACCGGTCTTGCCAAAGTGCTCATCAACGCCATTCCGTTCGGCTCGATGTCCGTCGTGCTGGTGCTCATCGTCGCCGGCCTCGTCTGCTATTTCCTGTCGAACTTCATCTCCAACTCCGCCACGGCGGCCCTCCTGATCCCGATCCTGATCGTGGTGGCCGAAGGCATGGCGGACCCCGCCGCCGCCAACAATGCACAATTCGTAGCGCTCGGCGGCACGCAGGCCATGATTTCCTTCATTGCCGTGTGTGCTTCCATCGCCATGTTGTTCCCGATTTCCACGCCGCCGAACGCCATTGCGGCTTCGACCGGCCTGGTGGAGACCAAGGACATGACCCGGGTGGGCCTGATTATCGGCATCATCGGTTTCGTCCTGGCGTATTTCTGGTTGACCAAGATTTTCCCTTTTGCCTGACATCATGACACACAAGACCCTTACTACCGCGCTCTTCGCGCTCACCCTGGCAGTCGGCGCAGCCGCCCAAGACAACAACAGCGTCCATTTCAAGTGGTATGGCTTAATCCGCAACTATCTCGTCATCGACAGCCGCGAGAGCGTTTACGGCACGGACGATTTCTTCTATTATGTCCCCAAGGACCGCAAAATCGTGGCCGGGGATGACCTGAACAGGCAGACCACCGTCAGCTATGGTGCCCTGACCTCCCGTCTGGGCCTGGACGTTGTCGGCTATCAGGTCAACGGCTGGAATGTGGACGCCAAGATCGAGGCTGACTTCTACGCCGGTCTGACCGGCGTGACCGGTACCGCCCAACTGCGTCTCCGACAGGCGTATGCGACCCTGAGCAAGGGCTCTTTCAGCATCAAGGCCGGGCAGGCCTGGCATCCGATGGCCGCCGACATGCCGCACATCTTCTCGCTCAACACCGGCGCTCCCTTCGGCCCCTTCAGCCGTACGCCGGAGGTCGTGCTGGACGGCAAGCTGTCCGATGCGCTGACCCTGAGCTTCGCCGCCATCTGGCAGATGCAATACACTTCCGCCGGCCCGGAGGGCGCTTCCGCCAATTATATCAAGTACGGCGGCATCCCCGAGCTTTACCTCGGCCTGAGTTTCAAGAAGAACGGATTTACGGCCCGCGCCGGCGTGGACATGCTGTCCATCAAGCCCCGCCACCTCGACGCCACCGGCACCCGGCGGGTGGCCGACCGTCTGACGACCTTCAGCCCGTTCGTGTACGCCGAGTACACCCGGGGCCAGTTCTCGGTCAAGGCCAAGTCGGTTTTCGCGCAGGCCGGCGAGCACTTGAACCTGAACGGCGGTTACGGCGTCAGCGCCTTTGACGTGGATCCCTCCGGCTCCTGGCAGTATTCCCCGACCCGCAATTCCTCCAGCTGGCTCAGCCTCACCTATGGCAAGAAGGTGCAGGGCGTCCTCTTCGCCGGATACGTGCGCAATTTCGGCACGAAGGACCCGCTGGTGGGCGATCTCTATTTCAGCAAGAACAGCTTCTCCAACCTGAACCGTCTGTTCCGCGTGACGCCGGAACTGATCTTCAACTGGGGCAAGGTCGCGCTCGGGCTCGAGTACGAACTGACCGGCGCCCAGTACGGAGTCTTCGGCGCGAATGACCTTTACGGCCTGGCCGCCACGGATCTGCACTGGGTCCTGAACCATCGTTTCCAGGCGATGTTGAAATATACTTTCTAAACCTTCCGCATGGCACGCCTGCTCTTCTTCCTGCCGGGAGCGATGGCCTCCTGATCTTCGACGTCATCGAGACCCTGCCCGTCCGCGATATGCAGTAGCTGGCCCGCGAGAAATGGAAAAAGCGCAAGTAAAGGGGCATCTGGCCGCTGCCGGAGCCTACGCGATCTTCGGATTCAACATCATCTTCAACAAGGACATCGCCAATTCCGGCCTGGTGTCCCCGCCGGTCCTGTTCGTGCTGCGTTCTGCGGGAGCCACCTTGTTGTTCTGGACGCTGTCCCTGTTCCTGCAGAAGGAGAAGGTGCCGGTCCCGGATCTCCTGCGGATGATGCTGGCGGGTTTCCTGGGGCTGTTCATCCCGCAATTGAGTTTCCTCTTTGCCATCGAGCGGGCCACTCCGGTCGATTCGGCGGTGCTGGGCTCCCTGACCCCCGTTTACACCATGTGTTT
>CAJOMY010000133.1 GCA_905235775.1 uncultured Bacteroidales bacterium
CGACTGTTGGACAGGACCGCAGGGCCTGGCCAAAAAGGAGGAGTTAGCCGTCCAGCAACCAAGGCGGACAGCCCCGCCCTTTCCCGACGTCAGCCCGAATACCCCTGGACCACCCGGACAACTTACAAAAAGAGGATGACCTCAAAGTCCATTGGACTTATTAGTCATCCCCTTTTATTTATGCGATCTGCGGCTTGCCGGGGTTGCGCGGCTTGTCGCGGCCGAGGGACCGGTCGGGCATCTTGCCGTCCTGGAGCTCCTGCCACTGAAGGCGGTTGCGGAAGATGTCGCAGGCGGTGAAGATGGCCGCGCGCATCGAACGCGGGTCGGCTTCATCGCGGCCGGACATCTCGAAGGCCGTGCCGTGGTCCGGCGAAGTGCGCACGTAGGGGAGGCCTGCCGTGAAGTTGACGCCGTCCTCGAAGGAGAGGGCCTTGAAGGGCGCGAGGCCCTGGTCATGGTACATCGCCAGCGTGGCATCGAAATTCTCGAAATGGTTGAGGCCGAAGAAGCCGTCGGGCGAGAAGGGGCCGAAGGCGAGAATGCCTTCTTCGGTGGCTTTCCGGATGGCAGGGATGATGATGTCCTGCTCTTCGCTGCCAAGCAGGCCGCCGTCACCGCTGTGCGGGTTGAGACTGAGCACGGCGATGCGCGGCTGGTCCACGACGAAGTCCTGCTTGAGGGACTCGTTGATGAGGCGCAGCTTGCTGAGGATCCGCTCCTCCGTGATCTGCGCGGCCACGTCCTTGAGGGGAATATGGCCCGTCACGACGGCCAGGCGCAGCCGGTGGCTGACCATGAACATCAGAGAATCGGGCGCGCCGAAGGCGTTCTGGATATACTCGGTGTGGCCCGGGAAGCCGAAGCCTTCGAGCGACATGGCCTTCTTGTTGATGGGACCCGTGACGAGCACGTCGATGAGGCCCGCCTTGAGGTCGGCGACGGCGCGCTCAAGCGACTTGATGGCCCCGGCGGCCGACTCGGCCGTGGCCTGGCCGGGCTCGGCGTAGGCGCTCTCCGGCAGGCAGCTGACGATGTTGATGCGCTTGGGATGCGCCTCGGAGGCATTGTTGATGGCGTTGGTGTCCATCTGCTCCACTTCGGGGATGGTCTTGCGGTAGAATCCGAAAAGCTTGGAGGAACCGTAGATGACAGGGGTGAACTGCTCCAGGATCCGCGGGTCGGCCAGGGCCTTGATGATGACCTCGTAGCCGATGCCGTTGGAGTCGCCCTGGGTGATGCCCACGATGATTTTTCCGTTCTGCATATCTGTTTATTTATCGTTTTCAACAAAGCCGGGGTCCGGCGGGAGGCCTGGCAGGGAACCGGCGGCGACGGCGAGGCGGTCGCAGCGCTCGTTCTCGGGATGGCCGGCATGGCCCTTGATCCAGGTAAACTGGAGCTGGAAACGGGGTGCGAGCGTGTCGAACCGGGCCCAGAGGTCCTGGTTCTTTTTGCGTTTCCAGCCCTCCGTGACGGTCTTGACGACGTAGGTGGAGTCACTGAAAACGTGGACTTCGGCGCCTTCCCAGCGGATGGCCTCCAGGCCCTTGATCACCGCCAGCAGCTCCATCCGGTTGTTGGTCGTCCGGGCGAAGCCGCCTGACAGTTCCTTGGCGGCGTCGCCACAGCGGAGCACGACCCCGTAACCGCCGGGACCGGGATTGCCGCTGGCAGCGCCGTCGGTGTAGAGATATATGGGAGGCCTTTTTGTCATTGTCTGCAAAAATAGCTATTTTTGTGGACTAATAGTATAATAACCGATGATGAATTTCGAAAGGACCCTGATCGTGACCGGCGGCGCCGGTTTTATCGGCAGCCATGTGGTGCGCCTGTTCGTGAACAAGTATCCGAATTACAAGATCATCAACCTGGACAAGCTCACGTATGCGGGTAATCTGGCCAATCTTCGCGATATTGAGGACCGGCCCAATTACAAGTTCGTGAAGATGGACATCTGCGACTTCGATGGGGTGCTGAAGCTCATGCAGGAGGAGAAGGTCGACGGCATCATCCACCTGGCCGCGGAAAGCCACGTGGACCGCTCCATCAAGGATCCCTTCACCTTCGCGCAGACCAACGTGATGGGTACGCTGAGTCTCCTGCAGGCCGCCAAGGCCTATTGGGAGCCGCTGGGCTGGAAGATGTCGGCAGGGGATGCTGTGCCCCCTGCAACCCGTGCCACCCTCGGTACCGTAAGAGGGGGGACCATGAGCGAAGCGAATGGTGGGGTCGAGCGAAGCGAGACGGTGGCGGGGGGCGGCAGCATCCCCTGCCGATTCTACCATATATCCACCGACGAAGTGTACGGGGCGCTGGAAATGACGCATCCGGAGGGCATCGAGCCGCCGTTCACGACGAAGGCGTCCAGCGGCGAGCATCACCTCGCGTACGGCGAGAAATTCTTCACCGAGGAGCTGAAATACCAGCCGCACAGCCCGTACAGCGCCGCGAAGGCGAGTTCCGACCACTTCGTGCGGGCGTTCCACGACACCTTCGGGCTGCCCACCATCGTGACCAACTGCTCGAACAACTACGGCCCCTACCAATTCCCGGAGAAGCTGATCCCGCTGTTTATCAACAACATCCGGCACCGCAAGCCGCTGCCCGTTTACGGGAAAGGGGAGAACGTGCGGGACTGGCTGTACGTGGAAGACCACGCCCGTGCGATCGACCTTATTTTCCATAAAGGCGAGACCGGGGAGACCTACAACATCGGCGGCTTCAACGAGTGGAAGAACATCGACATCATCAAGGTCCTGATCCGTACCACCGACCGCCTGCTCGGCAGGAAGGAGGGCGAAGACCTGGACCTGATCACCTATGTGACCGACCGCGCGGGCCACGACCTGCGCTATGCGATTGACTCCTCCAAACTCCAGCGCGAGCTGGGCTGGGAGCCCTCCCTGCAGTTTGAGGAGGGCATCGAGAAGACCGTCCGCTGGTATCTGGACAACCAGGCGTGGCTGGACAACGTGACCTCCGGGGACTACCAGAAATACTACGAGCAAATGTACGCCGGTCGATGAAACGCTTACTGCCCATATTGCTGATCCTCTGCCTGCTGGGCGCCCCCGCAGCCCGGGCGCAATACGCCGTGCGCGACACGGCGGCGATGCGCGCCGGTGCCCGTATCCCGGCTTTCCGCGCCACGCAGCTGATCGCCCCCGGCGCCCTGATCCTTTCGGGTGTCGGTATCCACTGCTTCGGCCACGACGCCATTGACGTGCCGGTGAACCGGTGGTTCCAGGACCAATGGCGCGCAGGCGGCCCGGAACTCAGTTTCGACAACTATATCCAGTACGTCCCCATCGTCTCGTACGTGGGCCTGGGCCTGCTGGGCGCGAAGGCGGAACACGCCTTCACGGACCGGATGATCCAGGGCCTGCTCGGCTGCGCGATGCTCGGCGTCGTGTCCTGGGGCTGCAAGGAAATCATCGATTCTCCGCGCCCGAACGGCGTGGACAACCGTTCCTTCCCCTCGGGCCACACGGACTGGGTGTTCATCGGAGCCGAACTGGTGCGCATGGAGTATGGCTGGGGTTGGGGCGCCGGCGCCTACGCCATCGCCACCACCGTGGCCATCATGCGCAACTACAACAACTGGCACTGGCTCAGCGATGTGCTCTTCGGGGCCGGACTGGGCATCCTGACCGCCCACATCGGGGGTTGGCTGCTGGAGCCCTTCAAGGACTGGCTGCACATCCCCACCTACACCTGGGGTTCCGGACGCCCTGCCGTCCAGGCTTCCTTCGCCCCCCGCATCGACCCGCTCAGCGGCGCCTTCTGCCCCGGTTTGGCATTGAATTTCTAAGATTCTGCCCGTTTATCTTCCGAATTTACTGAAATTTGGTTATTTTTGTTCCTCATAAAGGCAAATAGACTAACCGCAACGTATGCTTCGTATAGGAAACTTAGATAAATACGGCACCAAGTTCGTAGGGAAGGGCCGTGTATTGGTGATGGACTTGCTGCTGGCGCTGCTCGTGTCAGTCGTTGTCGCTGTCGTGGCCTTCTTCCTCGAGGTGGAAGCCGTTGCGGAGCGGCAGTTCGATCTCATCTGGGGGCTTTCGGCCGTCGGCGGCTCCCTCCTGATGTTCTTGCTGCTCAAGACCTACGTCATCATCATCCGGCATTTCTCCTTCAAGGATACGCTGCTTTTCTTCGTGGCCGCCATGGGCAAGGCGGCCTTCATGGCCCTGGTCCTGGCCTGCTTCGGCTATCTCAGGTACGAAGGCGTCCTGGCGATGCTGCTGGTGGACGCTGCCTTCACGGTCCTTGTCCTGTGTGCCGTCCGCCTGGTGATGATCTATGTCTATGATGCCTACAAGTCCCGGATCCGGACGCTGCAGAACCGTGCCCGGGTGCTGGTCTATGGCATTGAAGACAAGGCGGTGGCCACGGTGGTCCGCCTGCGCGGCTCCAAGCGCTATGACGTGGTCGGCCTGATCAACGGCAACCACCAGCTGGACCATACGATGCTGGCGGACAAGCCGGTGTATTGCTATGATTCCAAGAAAGATTTTGAGGCTTCCGTCCGCGACCTTTCCCTGCGCGGCGTCATCTTCACGAAGGAATCGGACGTGGTGGCCGAGCAGGACCGCCTGGTCCGTTTCTGCTCCGAACTGGGCGTGAAAGTGCTCATCGCCCCGGCTGTGGATGAGGTGACCGGCGAGCCCTATTCCATGCAGATCCGCAAGATCAAGATCGAGGATCTGCTGGGCCGCGAGGAAATCAGGATTTCGATGGACGCCATCCGCGCCAATCTGCAGGGCAAGGTGGTGATGGTGACCGGCGCCGCCGGCTCCATCGGCTCCGAGCTCTGCCGCCAGCTGGCGGGCTTCGGCGTCCGCAAGCTCGTCCTCTTCGACAACGC
>CAJOMY010000134.1 GCA_905235775.1 uncultured Bacteroidales bacterium
ATAAAGTTACGAAAAATATTTCAATTAACCTACTGATTTTCAATAAATTAAATCATCTTATAACAATTATTTTTACTCATTTCAAAACAGCTTCTTAGTATTTGCATGAAGATTTCCGAGGCCGTGTTTGCAGGCAGCAGCACCCGGATTTCCCGGAAGCCCAAGCGCAGATTGCCGGAATTCGCCTTCATCGGAAGGTCCAACGTCGGCAAGTCTTCGCTCATCAACTCCCTGTGCGGAAACCGCAAGCTTGCCATGACCTCCTCCACCCCGGGGAAGACCAAGGTGGTCAACCATTTCCTCATCAACGACAGCTGGTACCTGGTGGACCTCCCCGGCTACGGCTACGCCAAGATGGGGCAGAAGGGGCGGGACGAACTGGCCGCCGTGATCCGGGACTACATCCTGAACTCGGAAGAGATGGCCCTGCTGTTCGTGCTCATCGATTCGCGCCACGACATCGGAAAGGTCGATCTTGACTTCCTCACGGAACTGGGAGAACACGGCATTCCCTTCGCCCTGATCCTGACGAAGTGCGACAAGCAGGGGCCCAACGTCGGCACAGATCGAACGGGACCGCGAGATCCTCCTGCAGCAGTGGGAGGAGCTTCCTCCCCTCTTCTGCAGCTCCTCGCAGACGCACCGCGGCAAGGAAGAGATCCTGGACTATATTGAAAACATCCTTAAAACATTATGATACACACCCACCGTTTGGAATTGTTCGCCTGCAGAGCTTCGGAAGACTTTGCACGCCAGGTCATCAGCCACCTCAACCAGATCAAATCCCCGGAAGAGCCCGAAGTGCATCTCGGGGAGCTCGAGGTCACGCCCTTCAGCGACGGCGAGTTCCAGCCCCAGTACGCCGAGAGCGTCCGCGGCGCCTCCGTCTATATCCTGCAGTCCACCATCCCGCCGGCCGACAACCTGATGGAGCTCCTGCTCGCCATCGATGCCGCCAAGCGTGCTTCGGCCGACGAAGTCGTGGCCGTGATGCCCTATTTCGGCTGGGCCCGCCAGGACCGCAAGGACCGCCCGCGCGTGGCCATCGGCGCCAAACTGGTCGCGAATCTGCTGCGTGCCGCCGGTGCGGACCGCGTCATGACCTGCGACCTGCACGCCGGCCAGATCCAGGGCTTCTTCGACATCCCGGTGGACCATGTGTATGCCAGCAAGGTGTTCATCCCGTACATCCGCGACCGCAAGTTCAAGAACCTCGCGATCGCCGCTCCGGACATGGGCGGCGCCAAGCGCGCCAATGTCTATGCCCGGGAGCTGATGTGCCCGGTGATCATCTGCCACAAGACCCGCGAACGGGCCAACGTGGTCGGCTCCATCACCGCCATCGGCGAGATCGAGGGCAAGGACATCATCATCGTGGACGACATGATCGACACCGCCGGCACGCTGTGCAAGGCCGCCGAGGTTCTGATGCAGCGCGGTGCCGCCAGCGTGCGCGCCTGCGCCACCCACGGCCTGTTGTCCGGCGGCGCCGTCGCCCGCATCCACGATTCCGCCCTGCAGGAGATCTTCATCACGGACACCGTCCCGCATCCCGAGCTTGCGGACGACCCCAAGATCCGCATCGTGTCGATGACCGAGGTCTTCGCCTCCATCATCCACAAGGTGTACAACTACGAAGCCATCAGTCCGGACTTCGTTCATTAGCAGTCTATGTGGCAGGTTTTCCTCATCATCCTCGTGCTGGTCGGGCTCTGCGTCCTCGGACTCGGAGTCAACATCCTCTTTTTCCGGAAGGAGTTCCCGAAATACGATGTCGGATCCAACGAGCAGATGCGTCAGCTCGGCATCCGCTGCTTCAAGGACGAAGACGCCGCCCTGCACGGAAAGCCCTGCCGGGGCAAGCAGACCGATGCCTGCCGGGACTGCCAGTTCAATCGTCATCCTGATCCTGTCGAAGGATCCCAAACCCTTTAACGATATGAGTCTTGTAGCCATCGTCGGCCGGCCGAATGTCGGCAAATCCACCCTCTTCAACCGCCTCGTCGGCATGCGGCAGGCCATCGTGGACGACACCGCCGGCGTGACTCGCGACCGCCACTACGGCCGCTGCGACTGGTGCGGCCGGGAGTTCTCGGTCGTGGACACCGGCGGCTATACCACGGGCTCCGACGACGTCTTCGAGACGGCCATCCGCTCGCAGGTGCAGATCGCAATCGACGAAGCGGACCTCATCCTCTTCATGGTCGAGGCGGCCACCGGCATCACGGACTACGACGCCGAGATCGCCGATGTCCTCCGCCGGACCCGGAAGCCCGTCGTCCTCTGCGTGAACAAGGTGGACTCCGGCGAGAAGATGTTCGACTCGTACCAGTTCTACTCGCTCGGCCTTGGCGAGCTGTACAGCATTTCCGCGGCCAACGGCAGCGGCACGGGCGACCTGCTGGACGCCGTGGTGGCCGCTCTGCCCGCGGAGGAGGACCGGGAGGACCCGTATGCCGGCCTCCCCCGCATCGCCATCGTGGGCAAGCCCAACGTCGGGAAGTCCTCGTTGACCAACGCCCTGCTGGGCGAGGAACGCAACATCGTCACCCCCGTGGCCGGCACCACCCGCGACGCCATCGAGACCCACTACAACAAGTTCGGCCACGAGTTCATGCTCGTGGACACGGCCGGCATACGCCGCAAGACAAAAGTCCGCGAGGACCTGGAGTTCTATTCCGTGATGCGCTCCATCCGCGCCATCGAGCACGCCGACGTCTGCATCCTGATGATCGACGCCACCTCCGGCATGGAGGCCCAGGACATGAACATCTTCAACCTCATCGTCAAGAACCGCAAAGGCTGCGTGGTCGTGGTGAACAAATGGGACCTCTTCATCAAGGATTCCAACACGCTGCGCGACTACACCGCCTCCCTCAAGGAGCGGCTGGCCCCGTTCAACGACATCCCCGTCATCTTCACTTCCGTGGTGAAGATGCAGCGCATCCAGGACGTGCTGGACGCCGCCACGCAGGTCTATGCCAACTACTCGCAGAAGATTCCGACCGCCCGCCTCAACGAGGCGCTGCTGCCGGCAATTGAAGAGACGCCGCCCCCGGCATGGAAGGGTAAGTACGTGAAAATCAAGTATATCACCCAGCTTCCGACCGCCTTCCCGGCCTTCGCCTTCTTCTGCAACCTCCCGCAATACATCAAGGATCCGTACAAGCGCTTCCTGGAGAATCAGCTTCGCAAACATTTCAGCCTGACCGGCTGTCCGGTCCAGATCTACTGCAGACAGAAATAAACAATGCCCAGAATCATCACCTTCGGAGAAATCATGCTCCGGCTTTCCACCCCCGGGTACCTCCGTTTCGGACAGGCCCGCCAGTTTGACGCCACTTTCGGCGGCGGCGAAGCCAACGTGGCCGTGTCGCTGGCCAACTTCGGCATGGACGCCAGATTCGTCACCCGCCTTCCCGACAATGATATCGCCAAGTCCTGCATCAAGGACCTCCGTTCCTACGGGGTCGACACTTCGCAGATCATCTTCGGCGGCGACCGCGTCGGTATCTACTTCCTCGAGACCGGTGCCGTGGCGCGCCCGAGCAAGGTGGTCTATGACCGGGCCGGTTCCTCCATCGCCACCATCCAGCCGGGCATGATCGACTGGAAGAAGGTTTTCGACGGTGCCGACTGGTTCCACTGGACCGGCATCACCCCGGCCCTCAGCCAGGGCGCCGCGGATGTCTGTCTGGAGGCCATCCGCGCTGCCAACGCCCTGGGCGTGACGGTCAGCTGCGACCTCAACTACCGCAAGAACCTCTGGAGATACGGCAAAACCGCCGGCGAGATCATGCCCGCGCTCGTCGAAGGGTGCGATATCATCCTCGGCAACGAGGAGGACGCCGACAAGGTCTTTGGCATCCGGCCGGAAGGATTCGACGTCACGGCCACGGGCGGCACGATCGACCAGCGGCGCTTCCAGAGCGTGGGCGAGCAACTGATGAAAAAGTTCCCGCGCGCGAAGAAAGTCATCATCACCCTGCGCGGCTCGGTCAATGCCAACCACAATACCTGGGGCGGCGTGCTCTGGGACGGCAAGACCCTCTACGAATCCCCGCGCTACGACATCACCCACATCGTGGACCGCGTGGGCGGCGGAGATTCCTTCATGGGCGGCCTCATCTACGGCCTGCTCAGCTATCCAGGTGACGATCAGAAAGCGCTCAACTTCGCCGTGGCCGCCTCCTGCCTGAAGCATACGATTTTCGGAGATTACAACCAGGTCACGGTGGCCGAGGTCGAGAACCTCATGAAGGGCGACGCCTCCGGCCGGGTGTCCCGCTGATCATTCCCTCAACACTGAACACTATGGCAAAATACGACAAGATCCAAGTTCTCACGACCCTGCAGGAGACCGGCCTGGTGCCGGTGTTCTACCACGCGGACGCCGAAGTGGCGAAACAGGTGCTCAAGGCCTGCTACGACGGCGGCGTGCGCGCTTTCGAATTCACCAACCGGGGCGATTTCGCCCAGGAGGTTTTCGCCGTCCTCGTGAAATACGCCGCCCGGGAGCTTCCGGGCATGATCCTGGGCATCGGCAGTGTGGTCGATCCCGGCACTGCAGCCCTGTATCTCCAGCTCGGAGCCAACTTCGTGGTCGGCCCCGTCTACAACCCTGCCGTCGTGCCGGTGTGCAACCGGCGCCTCGTGCCCTACTGTCCGGGCTGCGGCTCGGCCAGCGAGGTCAGTGCCGCCCAGGAGGCCGGATGCGACCTGTGCAAGGTCTTCCCCGGCGACGTCCTCGGCCCCGCCTTTGTCAAGAACCTCCGGGCCCCGATGCCCTGGAGCCGGTTGATGGTCACGGGCGGCGTGAAGCCCGAGCGCGCCAACCTGGAAGCCTGGTTCAAGGCCGGCGTCACCTGCGTCGGCATGGGTTCGAATCTCTTTCCCAAGGATGCGGTCGCCGCAGGGGACTGGACCCGCATCACCGACCTCTGCCACACGGCCCTGCAAATCATTCAGGAAGTAAGATAACACCATGTCAAGCACCCAACAGAAACTGATGACCAACTGGCGCTGGTGGCTGTGTTCGCTGCTCTTCGTGGCGACGACCGTCAACTACCTCGACCGACAGGTCCTTTCCCTGACCTATGAGGAATTCATCAAGCCGGAATTCCACTGGACGGATGCCAACTACGGCACCATCACCTCCTTCTTCTCCATCTTCTACGCGGTCTGCTGCCTGTTTGCGGGCAAGTTCGTGGACTGGCTGGGCACGAAGAAGGGCTACCTGATCGCCATCGGCGTCTGGTCCTTCGGCGCCTGCCTGCATGCCCTCTGCGGCTGGGGCACCGCCCACCTGACCGGCCTTGGCAGCGTGGC
>CAJOMY010000135.1 GCA_905235775.1 uncultured Bacteroidales bacterium
CGGCGGCAAGCGACTTGGCGGTGACAGGCTTGGCGGTGAGCTTCTCCTCGGAGGTGAAGATGCTCTTCTTGAAGAGATTGTCCACCAGCTTGCGGGTGTCCATCGTCAGGATGCTCTTGCCGTTCAGTTTCACGGCGTCAGCCGGATTCACGCGGGACTTGTAGTGGTCGATCATGGCGATGGCCACTTCGCGGTCCACGTCGGCGTTGTAGTTCTTGTACTCTTCGCGCAGCATCTCGAGGATCAGGTCGAGGGTCTGCTGCACGCGGGCCTGCGTGTCCGTCTCCTGATCCTTGGCGTTCAGGGCCATCTGCATGGAGCGGTCCATCGTGGCGGCGAAGCCCAGCAGCTCGATGCGGCCGATGCTCTCGCTGAGCAGGACGGACGCCAGCTTGGGCTCCGCGGCGGCCTCCACGGTCGCGGCGATGCGCCCGATGGCGTCGCCGTAAGCGGCCTGGCGGGCCGGGTCGGCGTTGATCCAGGCGCTGAGTTCCCGCTCCTTCTGCTCTTCGCGGCCGATGATGTCCAGGGCCTCGAAGGCCTCGCGCTCGCCGATCCACTTCTTCCAGCCGTTGGACGATCCGGAATACTTGCTAGCATACTGCAGACCCACCTTGTCATCGGCGCGCATGGCCTTCCAGAGCACATCCTGACGCACGCCGCGGGCGTCGATGCGCACGTCGTTGGTGGCGAGCATGTCGGTGAGCTGGGCAGCGGTCTGGAAGCGCTGCGTGCTGCCCGGGTAGCCCATGATCATGGCGAAATCGCCTTCCTGCACGCCCTTGAGCGAGATGTTCAGGAACTGGCGCGGACGCATCGGGACATTGTCGGGGGAGTACTCGGCGGGCTCGTTGTCGGCACCGGCGTAAACGCGGAACATCGAGAAATCGCAGGTGTGGCGCGGCCACATCCAGTTGTCCGTGTCGCCGCCGAACTTGCCGGCCGATGCGGGCGGAGCGCCCACGAAGCGCACGTCGCGGTATATTTTGGATACAATCAGGTATTGGACGTTGTCGTTGTAGAAGCTGACGATGCGCACCTGGCAGTTCGGATTCTCCTTTTCCGCCGCGGAGATCAGGTCCCGGCGGTCCTGGCCGGCGGCCAGCTCGTCCGTCACGTCGGTCATGCTCTGGAGGAAGCGGACGGTCAGGCCCGGGCAGGGGATTTCCTCTTCGCGCGACAGGGCGAAGTAGCCGTCCTCCAGATAGTTGTGCTCCGTGGAGGAGAGGGCCTGGATATTGCCGTATCCGCAGTGGTGGTTGGTCACAAGCAGACCGCTGCCGGAGATGATTTCGGCGGTGCAGCCGCCGCCGAACTGGACGATGGCATCCTTGATGGAAGAATGGTTTACGCTGTAGATCTGTTCCGGCGTGAGGCGGGAGCCGACATTGCGGAGCGCGTCGCTGTTCATCTTCTCGAGCAGCGGCAGGAGCCACATGCCCTCATCGGCGCGCAGGGCGGCCGGCATCAGCAGGAGGGCGGTGGCGAGGGTAAACAGGATTTTCTTCATATTTCCTCGAATAAATTGGGTTCCAGTTCTCTGGGGTGGAAGGACTTGCGGTGCTCGGGGCTGTAGCCGTGCGCCTTGATGGCGGCGATGTGCTCCGGGGTGGGGTAGCCCATGTTGTGCTCCCAGCCGTACTGCGGATACTTCCGGGCCAGATCGCGCATATGCTCGTCGCGCCAGGTCTTGGCGAGCACGGACGCGGCTGCGATGCTGGCATAGGTGGCGTCACCGTGCACGACGGTGCGGTACGGGAAGCCGTCGAAGGGGCGCCAGCGGTTGCCGTCGATCAGCAGGAAATCCGGCCGGACGGACAGCCGCCGCACGGCGCGGCGCATGCCTTCCAGCGACGCGCCGAGGATGTTGAGGCGGTCGATCTCCTCCGCGCTTACCGCTTCCACGGCCCACGCGACGGCCTCCCGTTCGATGACGGGGCGCAGCTCGTCGCGCGCCTTTTCGCTCATCTGCTTGGAGTCGTTCAGCAGCGGATGATGGAAATCCGCGGGCAGGATGACGGCGGCGGCAAAGACGGGCCCCGCCAGGGGACCGCGCCCGGCCTCGTCGCATCCGGCCTCCAGCCGGTCCGGCTCCAGACAAGGGAGAAGGTGGTTTTTGTGCATACCGCACAAAGATACAAAAAATCTCACTGCTCCTTGCGGAGTTGCAGCAGCAGATACTGGTTGGACTGCGTGAGCGAATCCACGTTGGCCTGCAAGGCCTCATTGAGGTGGTGGGCGTCGTCGAGCCGGTCCTGCAGGACCTGGATCCGCTGCTCGTATTCCTTGATCAGCGCGCGTTCCCGCTCCGCCCGGGACGACTCGTCCCGGAGAAGCTCCTCCACGCCGTCGCCGCAGACATATTCTTCGACGGAAATTCCCAGTCTGGCGGCGACTTTGGGGATATTTTTGTTGAAGAGATGCGTCCTGCCTCCTTCGAGGGACACGATGGTCGTGCGGCCCACGCCGATATCGTCTGCCAGCTCGGCCTGGGAAAGACCGGCCCGCTCGCGCGCAAGGCGGATGTTGGTATGGAAGAAGTCGTTCAACATGGTTCAAATTTATGTTATGCGTTCGGGAGTCCGGTGCCGGAAATCCCGAACAATGTCCATTATTTCTGAACATGATAGTAAAATACGTATTTTTTTTATCTTTTACCCGCTGTCATACCCCGTGAGGATGTTGCATTTTTTGCGACGATGTTTCATTTTTGCAACGAACCAAAACGATCCTGTCATGAGAAAACCGACTTCCCCGACCGACCGGCTGTTCCGCCTCCTCGAGACGGACCGCACCCTGCCTGACTTCCCCGCCGCCTGCCGCCGCCTTCACATCCTGCCCGGCGCGCTCAACGAAGCGCTCCTGCGGGAGTACGGAATCTGCGGCGAAGAATTAATCTTGCGCCAGCAGCGAGATTGATTTGCGATTGGTTGAGAAAATGCTTAAATTCGCGGACTTTGACTAATAATTAATACAGCATACGCAACAAATGAAAGATTATTCTACCAAAGACATCCGCAACGTGGCCCTGCTCGGCGCGACCAAATCGGGCAAGACCACGCTCGCCGAAGCCATGCTCTTCGAGGGCAAGGTGATTGACCGCAGAGGCAGCGTCGAAGACAAGAACACCCTTTCCGACAACGACGAGCTCGAGAAGATCAACCAGCGTTCCATCTACGCGACCCCGCTCTACGCCGAGTTCCAGGGCGGCAAGATCAACTTCATCGACACCCCGGGCTCCGACGACTTCATCGGCGGCGCCTACGCCGCCTTCAAGGTCTGCGAGAGTGGTGTGCTCGTGGTCAACGCCCAGCAGGGCGTCGAAGTGGGCACGGAGAACTTCCTCCGCCTGGCCGACAGCAAGAAGCTTCCCCTCGTGGTTGCAGTCAACCAGCTTGACAGCGAGAAGGCCGACTGGGACGCCATCCAGAATTCCATCCGCGAGTCCATCGGCGGCAAGGCCGTCTATGTCCAGTTCCCGGTCAACCCCGGCACGTCCTTTGACGGCTTCGTGGATGTCCTCACGATGAAATATTACCACTTCAAGGATGCCAACGGCACCCGCGAGGACCTTGAGATCCCGGCGAACCTGAAGGACCAGGCGGACGAAGCCCGCGCCGCCCTCATCGAGAAGGCTGCCGAGTTCGACGACGCCCTGATGGAGAAGTACTTCGAGGAGGGCGAGCTCTCCGAGGAGGAAATTCACAGGGGACTCAATCTGGGCATCGCCGCCGGTGAGGCCTATCCGGTCTTCTGCGTCTGCGCCAAGAAGGACATCGGTGTGAAGCGTCTCCTCGACTTCGTCAAGGAAGTCGCCCCCGCGCCGGCCGTCAAGGAGAGCGGCGCCCCGTCCCTGTTCATCTACAAGAACGACGTGGAGCAGCACCTCGGCGAGGTGTCCTACTTCAAGGTGATGAGCGGCACCGTGACCGCCGGCCTCGACCTGGAGGACCCTGTCTCCGGCAACAAGGAGCGCCTGTCCGCCATCTATGCCGTCGCCGGCACCAAGAAGGAGTCCGTCACCACCCTGCATGCCGGTGACTTCGGCTGCGCCGTCAAGCTCAAGAGCGGCCGCAGCAACACGACCCTCTCCCTGCCGGGATCCAACATCAACTATGACAAGATCGAGTATCCCGCCCCGAAGTACCGCTGCGCCATCAAGGCCAAGGTCCAGCAGGACGAGCAGAAGCTCGGCGACGCTCTCAAGAAGATCGCGGCCACGGACCCGACCGTGATCGTGGAATACTCCAAGGAACTCCGCCAGACCATCCTCAGCGGCAACGGCGAGCAGCACATCAACATCGTCAAGTGGCTGTTGAACAACGAATACAAGCTCGACGTCGAGCTCTTCGCCCCGAAGGTTCCGTACCGCGAGACCATCACCAAGGTCGCGACCGCCCAGTACCGCCACAAGAAGCAGTCCGGCGGCGCCGGCCAGTTCGGCGAGGTGCACCTGCTGGTCTGCCCGGCCGAAGGCGAGCTGAACACCAAGTTCAAGATCGACGGCAAGGACACGCAGCTCAACATCAAGACCCAGGACATCACCGACCTCGAGTGGGGCGGCAAGCTGGAGTTCTACAACTGCGTCGTCGGTGGCGCCATCGACCTTGGCTTCATGCCCGCCATCCTCAAAGGTATCAAGGAGCGCATGGTCGAGGGTCCGCTCACCGGTTCTTATGCCCGCGACATCCGCGTCTTCGTCTATGACGGCAAGATGCACCCGGTGGACTCCAAGGAAATCGCCTTCATCATCGCCGGTCGCAACGCTTTCCGCGAGGCTTTCCGCAACGCCGGTCCGAAGATCCT
>CAJOMY010000136.1 GCA_905235775.1 uncultured Bacteroidales bacterium
GGCCAGCCTGTCCGACCTGCGCATCACCGGACGCGCACCCTCCGCCGAGCTGCCCAGGGTCTTGCACGCCCTCCTGTCGCTGTCCGCCCACCGGCAAAGCGACGCGGACGCATTCGCGGCCTACAAGCGTGAGGAATCCCTGCGCCTGGACCGGGAAGCCAGCTCTCCGCGCGACGTCAACTCGCTGATGGACAGCCTTCTGCGGCCCGATTTCCACTTCCCGGAGCGCAAGCGGATCGACTGCCTGTCCGACGACCTGCCCGTCCGCGCGGAGCAGTATTTCGCCACGCTGTTCGACAAGGTCGGAGATGGCATCCTGGTGCTGTTCGGCGACCTTGACGAAGCGGTCCTCAAGAAGGAACTGCCCCAGATACTCGGCGGCTTCCGCACCGAACGGCGCTTCTCCACCCGGCCGCGCGTGGAGAGCCGCTTCATCACCGGCACCGTCTCCCGCACCGACGAAGCCGCCGCGGGCGTGACCGGCGGCAGCGAGATCGGGGTCAACGTGGCCCGGACCGCCGCCATGCCCTTCAAGCTCGACAACTACCTGTCGTTCAAGGTGGCCTGCGACCTGGTCCGGCAGCGCCTTGCGGGCGCACTCGCGGACCAGGGAGCCAGTGCGGAGCTGAGCGAGCGGCTGGAACTCTTCCCCGAAGAGCGCGTGACCATCTATATCAACTGCCACCCCTGTCCGGAGAGCGGCCTGCCGGCCGGCGTCGGGAAGCAGGGGACGGACGGGCTGCTGGACGCCGTGCGCAGCGTGACGCGCCACCTGGATGCCCTCGACTTCACCGAGAGCGAACTGCGTGCCGCCAAGGCGACCCTGCTCAAGGACCTGGAGAACCGTTACGCCGACCCGGAGACCCTCCTCGAGGACGTGCTGATCCGCTACAGCGAGGGCAAAGACCTGATTACGGATTACAAGGCGGCCGTCCAACGCGTGTCCTCGTCAAGCGTGCGCGGAGTCCTGTCCCTGCTGGCCGCCGGAGGCGAAGTCGAATATACGATCATCTGATGGGAAAAGGACAGTTCGGCACGATCATCCAGATCGGAGACATCCTCGTGTCGGAGGATGTCGTGACGGAATACTTCGCCTGCGACTACGGGACCTGCTGCGGCGCCTGCTGCATCGTGGGCGACAGTGGCGCCCCGCTGGACGAATCGGAACTGGAGCCGCTGGAGCGGGATTATCCCGCCTACTGCGGCTTCATGACCGCGGAGGGCCGCGCCGCCGTGGACGCGAAGGGCTTCTTCGAGGTGGACCGCGACAACGACATCGTGACCCCGCTGATGCCGCCGCTCGCGGACACGCAGGACTGTCCCTGCGCTTTCTGCCACTTCGGCGCGGCAGGCGAATGCCTGTGTGCCGTCGAGATGGCCGGGTGCACCAAGCCCGTCTCCTGCTCGCTCTACCCCATCCGGGTCACGAAACTCACCGGCGGCGGACTCGCCCTCAACGTCCACCACTGGGACATCTGCCGGCCCGCCTTCGAGAAGGGGGAGCGCGAGGGGATCCGGGTCTGGCAATTTCTGAGAAATCCTCTCACGAAGGCCTTCGGAGAGGATTTCTATGCAGCGCTGGATGCGGCGGCTATACATCTTCTCGGGTAGCCTCCAGGGCTGATACGACACGCGCGAGATCGCGCGTGAGCCCCTTCGCCTCCATGCCGCCGGCCGTCGGAGACAGCGTGATGCGGTCCTCCCACATCTTCAGCGCCCGCGACAGGCCGGAGCGGCGCCGGAAACTCCAGCCGTCCTCCCGCTCCCGTTCCAGGCGGTAACCCAGCGCCTCCATCACCCGCACCACGTCGGGGCGCAGCTCCTCCGGGGAGCCGGACAGGTGCACGGTGCGCTTCGAGAAACCGAAGCGCGGATAGATCAGCGCAAACACCAGCATGATCAGGGCGATCTGCCAGAGCGAATCGTAACCGTTGACGAACATTTTCGACAGGTCGGCCTCGACGAAGCCGGTCAGCACCAGCGCCAGGATAATGAGCGTCAGCAGGATGATCAGATAGCAAAAATACTTGAGCGAACGGATTATGTATGTCATAATGACAAATTTAGTATAAAATTTGCTATTTTTGCAGCATATTATTAAAATCGACAGAAAATGGAAAAAGAAGACCCCATTGAGAAGCTGGAACGCCAGCAGGCTGAAAAGAAAGCCAACAGTGGCCTGAAGGCCGTCATGATCGCGCTGATCGTCGTCGCCGTCGGCCTCGCTGCCGCCCTCTGCTATGTGTGGAGCTCCAAGAACACGCTCGTCAACGAACTGAACGATGAAAAAGCCGACTTGACCGAACAGATTCAAGCCCTGCAGAGCGACTATGAGAACCTTTCGTCCGAGTACGATTCCATCAACGCCCAGCTCGACTCCTCCCGTGAGGAGATTGCACAGTTGCTGGACCGCGTGAAAAAGTCCGAAGCTACGGACCGCGCCAAGATCCGCCAGTACGAAAAGGAACTCGGTACCCTGCGCTCCATCATGCGCGGCTACATCAACCAGATCGATTCCCTCAACACCCTGAACCACCGCCTCGCCGAAGAGGCCGCCACGGCCCGCAAGGAAGCCGAGCAGACCAAGCAGATCAACACCGAGCTGACCCAGCAGGTCGAGGACCTGACCAGCCGTGTGACCGCCGGCTCCATCCTGAAGGCCCACAATTTCGTGATGTACGCGTACAACAACAACGACAAGATCACCGACAAGGCGAACCGCGTTGCCCGCTTCCTGGTGAACCTGAGCCTCGTGGAGAACGAGCTCGCCGAGCGTGGTCCGGTGCGTGTCTATGTGCGTGTGATGGATCCCGACGGGAATCTTCTCTCCGACGGCCGCGGCACCACCTTCACCTTCGGCGGCGAGACGCTGGAGGCGACGGCTTCCCGCGAAGTGGACTACCAGGGCAAGGAAGTGGATCTCGGCATCTACATCAACAACATCGCATCCTTCCAGAAAGGCGTGTACACCGTCAACGCTTACACGACGCAGGCGCAACTCGGCCACGGCGAGCTGCTGCTCCGCTAGATGGTCTACCTGCACGTCCCTTTCTGCAGGAGTTTCTGCACCTACTGCGATTTCTACTCGGAAATCGCCAGCCCGGGACGGGACGCGCAGCTGTTTGAAGATTTCACGGAGGCGGTCTGTGCCGAGGCGTCCCGGCGCCGGGACGAGATCGAGGCCACCCGCGACTTGAACACCCTCTACATCGGAGGCGGCACCCCATCGGTGCTGCCTCTTTCGCTGTTGCGAAAGATGGTTGCAGCTTGCAGCTGCAACCATCGCTTCCGCTTGATGACGGGGGGCGTTCCCCCCGAACCCCCTGCGTTGCTGCGCTCCGGCAGCATGAAGCAACCGACTGCTTCGCTGATGACGGGGGGCGAAATGGAGTTTACCGTCGAGGTGAACCCCGAGGACATCGTGGAAAAAGGGGCGGAGTACGTCCGGGGCCTGCTGGAGCTGGGCGTGAACCGCATCAGCATGGGCGTGCAGAGCCTCGATGACGGAATCCTCCGCTGGATGAACCGCCGCCACGACGCCGCCCGCGCCCGGAAAGCCTTCGGAATCCTGCGGGATGCCGGCGTGCAGAATATCAGCGTTGACCTTATTTTCGGCCTCTCCCAGCTGTCAGAGGCTGTTCTTGCTCAGACGCTACGCGAGATTGCAGCCTGGCGGCCGGAGCACGTCAGCGCCTATCAGCTCAGCATCGAGGAAGGCAGCGCCCTGGGCCGCATGCTCCGCGAAGGCCGCTACACCGAAGCCTCGCAGGAAGAGTGCGCCGCGCAATATGCGCTCCTGTGCCGCATGCTCCGCGAAGCCGGCTACAATCACTACGAGATCTCCAACTGGGCCCTTCCCGGTTTCGAATCTGTCCACAACAGCGCCTACTGGACCCGTCACCCCTACGTCGGCCTCGGGCCCGGCGCCCACAGTTTCGACGGCCGCGTCCGCTCCTGGAATCAGAAAATAATCCCCGGGCAGCGGCAGCTTACCCCCGAGAACGTCCTGCCATGCAGTACCCTTCCCACTGCCTGCAGCAACGGGCCCCTCCCTCTTACAAAGCCGAGGATGGCTACGGTTTTCAGGGGCGACTGCAGCCTGATCGAGGGGGAAGAACTGCTGTCCGAGGAGGAGGCGCGGGAAGAGACGGTGATGTTGGGACTGCGAACGGCGCAGGGCGTGGCAGAAGGGCTGCTGAATACGGCCAATGCGACGGAGATGCTGGCGGACGGCCGTCTGATGCGGGTCGGAGACCGTTTCCGCATCCCCGAAGACCGCTGGTTCATCAGCGATGACATCATCGCCGACCTACTCTGACCCGCTCCCCCCCGGACCGCATGACCTCGTTGCTGTTTTTCGGAACTGACTGTTAATGAGAAAGTTGCCAAAGTAACCGAGTACTCCAGGCACCGGTTACTTTCACAACACACTGACTAACATTAATTTACGAAAAACGGGGGCAACCCGGGCGTGGCGCTATTCGCCGACAAAAAAACGGGGGCAACCCGGGTGAGGGCACTATTCGCCGACGGCGCCGAGGGTGGCGACGGAGATGCGGACGCCGGGGCCGTAGGCACGGCGCAGGGCGGCGTGGCAGGCGGCGAGGGTGGCGCCGGTGGTGAAGACGTCGTCCACCAGCAGGATGTGGCGCGCGGCGGGGATGGGATCACGGTGAGCAACCAGGTGACGCAGAACGGAGGCAGAGAAGGAGCCGGGGGCGAAAAAGGGACGGCGGAGGGCGAAGGCGCCGGAGACGTTCGCGGCCTTGGCCGCGGCGCCGCGCAGGTG
>CAJOMY010000137.1 GCA_905235775.1 uncultured Bacteroidales bacterium
GCGACAAGGGTCTCCTTGTTGGCCAGCGCCACGACCTTGCCGGCCTTCAGCGCGGCGAGCGTGGGGCGGAGGCCGCTGAATCCGACCATGGCGCCGACGACGATGTCCACGCCGTCCATTCCGGCCAGTTCGCACAGGCTGTCCACGCCGGCCCAGACCTTTGTCCCGCCGCTCTGCAGGGCGTCCGCGACTTCCCGGTAGCGCGACTCGTCGCAGATCACGACATGGGCCGGATCGAATTCACGCGCCTGCGCGATGAGCAGATCGACGCTGCTGCGGGCGGAAATCAGTACGACCTCGAACAGGTCGCGGTGCTGCCGGATGACGTCCAGCGTCTGGGTCCCGATGGATCCGGTGGATCCGAAGATGGCGATTTTCCTTTTCACTTAGAAGCTGATGTATCGGGTGGGGTCGAGGCTCTGGCCGTTCTGCCAGAGTTCGAAATGCAGGTGATCCGCGCCGGTACGGGACGAGAGGCCTCCGACCAGGGCGATCGGGGCGCCCGCCTTGACGGCGTCGCCGGAGCTTCGCAGCAGTTTCTGGTTGTTGGTATAGACGCTCAGCAGGTCTTCGCGGTGCTGGAGGATGATGACATAGCCCGACTCCGCGTCCCAGCCCGCAAAGACGACCGTGCCGTCCAGCACGGCACTGACCACGCTGCCCGTCGGGGCCGTGATGTCGATGGCCGGGTGGGATACCCGGTCGAAGGGGGTGGCCACCACGCCCTTGAGCGGCGTGAAGAAGTGCATGCCTTCGATGGGGAGGTTCCGTTCGGCGCCGGTGCCGACACCGAACTGCTCCTCCTTGCGGACGGTTTCGCGCAGGAGCGAGTCGCGGCGGGCGAGCTCCGCGGGATCCTTGTCCGAGAGATAGCGCACGACGTCAGCGTGCATGAGGCTGTCGAAGTCAATCGTCTGCTCGCCGGTGAGCACGCGGCTGAGGCTCTCGGCGTAGAGGTTCCAGCGGAAGACGGCATTCTCGAGCGAATCGATCTTGATGGCGTTGGCCACGGCCTGGCGGTGCGAATGGGCGTTGGGGTAGCCCGGGATGATGGTGCGCAGCGGCGTGAAGGCGAAAAGCAGGTAGGAGACAAGCAGGATCGCCAGCACGGCCGTGATGATGCCGTAAACGAACTGCGCGCGGTTGAAACGGATGGAGCGGAGGGGCTCGTGGGTCTCATTGTCCACAAGCGATAACCTGAATTGCCGCGTGCTGTGCTCAGGATTTTGTCTTCCCATACTTTTGACGTAAATTTGCAGTGATGAACAGGATCATCGGAATAGATTACGGACGCGCCCGGGTCGGCGTCGCGGTCAGCGACCCGCTGGGCATCTTCGCATCTCCGCTCGATACCGTTCCTGCTGCAAAGATAATAGATTATCTCCAAAAATACGCCGCTTCCGAGACGCTCGTGTGTTTTGTCGTGGGCTGGCCGCTCAACCTGAACGGGGCTCCCGCCGAGGCTGCGGCGGACGTGGAAGGGTTCCTCAAGCGTCTGCGCAAGGCTTTCCCGGCGGTTCCGGTGGAGCTGGAGGATGAACGCTTCACGTCCGTGCTGGCGCACCGGGCGATGATTGACGGCGGCATGAAGAAGAGCGACCGGCGCGACAAGTCTTCCGTGGACAAGATCAGCGCCGCAATCATCCTGCAAAGCTATTTGGACAAGAAGCAATGATACAAGCGATTTACCTGTACGGTTCGGAGGTCCTGCGTAAGGTTGCGGCCCCGGCCGATCTCTCAGACAAGGCAGCCCTGGCTGCGCTGGTTCAGGACCTTTGGGACACGCTCGACCACTCGGACGGCTGCGGCCTCGCCGCTCCCCAGATCGGGGTGAGCCTGCGCGTGGCCGTCGTCAACGGCGACGTGATGAAGGACGTCTATCCCTATCTGGAGGGCTTCCGCCGGACTTTCATCAATCCCGTGGTGCTGGAGGAGAGTGCACAGCAGTGCGAATACAACGAAGGCTGCCTCAGCATCCCCGGCCTCTATGCCGACGTGCGCCGGCCGGAGAGCATCACGGTGGAGTACTATGACGAGAACCTGGAGAAGAAAACCGAGTCTTTCGACAAGTTCGCCGCCCGGATGATCCAGCACGAGTTCTCGCACCTGGACGGCGAACTGTTCACCGACCTCGTGGCCCCGATCCGCCGCAAGATGCTCTCAAAGAAGCTGCAGAGCATCGCCCACGGCAAGGTAGGCACCGCTTACAAGGCAAAAATCAAATAGGTGGATTTCGATCGCATTGTCAATGCACGGGACCTCGGAGGCCTGCCGGCCGGCGGACGGACTGTCCGCCACGGCCTGTTGTTGCGCTCCGCGCACCTGCACGATGCCACCGACGGGGACGTGCGCAAGCTCCGCCGGGAGTACCACCTGCGCAAGATCTTTGATTTCCGCACGGTGCACGAGTCCGAAAAACTGCCGGACCGCGAGATTCCCGGCGCGGAGCATATCTTCCTGCCCACCCTGGACATCGACGCCGAATTACGCTCCGGCGAGGCCGTGCCGGCCGATACCTGGATCGACCTGTCGGCCCACATCGTCCGGCTTGCGTTTACGCCCCTGTTCCAGAAAAAAGCCCGGGAACTATATCCGTCCCTGGTCCTCAGCGAGTTCTCGCAGTTGCAGTACGCCGCTTTCCTGGACATGATCCTGGAGACACCGGAGGGCGCCGTGTTGTGGCACTGCTCACAGGGGAAGGACCGCACCGGGATCGGTGCAGCCCTGATCCTGGGTGCCCTCGGGGCCACCCGCGAGACCATCGTGGCGGATTTCGACCGGTCCAACGACAGCTACCGGTCCCTGGTGGCCCGCTTCTGCGCCGAGGTGGACAAGCAGGGCGGCGGCGAGGAAGAAAAAGAGGTCGTGCGCGCCTTCATGGGCGTGAGCACGCGGAACTTCTGCAGCACCCTGGACCTGATCGACCGGAACTGGGGCTCGCTCGAAGATTACCTTACCGGCCCCCTGGGCCTGGATGACCGGGATTTGAAGACCCTGCGCGACAGATATTTGGAATAAACATACGATAATGGGAGCATTTCACGCATACGATATCCGCGGAGTCTACGGAGTGGATTTCGACCGGGACACGGCCTACAAGGCCGGCTATTTCCTGCCTGGGCTGCTGGATGCCGGGGAGGTGCTGGTCGGGCGCGACTGCCGCGTGTCCTCGCAGGAGATCCACGACGCGCTCGTGGAGGGCATCTGCGATGCAGGTGCGGATGTGGCCGACATCGGCCTCGCCAGCACGCCGATGGTCTACTTCGGCACCGCCAACTATGGCTACAAGGCCTCCGTGCAGATCACGGCGAGCCACAACCCCGCCGAGTACAACGGCATGAAGGTCAGCCGTGAGAACGCCCTTCCGGTGGGCCTGGATACGGGGCTGGGCCAGATCCAGGCCTGGATCGAAGCCGGCCGTCCGACCCCGGTGGCAGCCCGCCGCGGCACGGTGCGGAGCCGGGATATCCACGACGACTACATGGCCTTCATGCAGAAGTTCAGGGGGGACTATGGCGATTTGAAGATCGCGATCGACTGCTCGAACGGCATGGCCTGCCTCTTCGCGCACGAAGTTTTCGGCGAGGGGGCGGAATACCTCTTCGACACGCTCGACGGCCGTTTCCCCAACCACGAGCCCAATCCGCTGGTGGCGAAGAACGTCGAGCCGCTCAGCGAGCTGGTGCGCCGCAAGGGCGCCGACGTGGGCGTGATCTATGACGGCGACGCCGACCGCGTGATGTTCGTGGACGAGCGGGGGCGCTTCGTGGCCCCGGACCTGATCATCGCGATGATGGCGAAATATTTCTGCGACGAGCGGGGCGGGAAGAATCCCCGCGTGCTGCAGGAGATCCGCTCTTCCAAGGCGGTGGGAGAGTATCTTGCCCGTTACGGCGCCGAGCTGCACACCTGGCGCGTGGGCCGCGCTTTCGCCGCGCCCAAGCTGCGTGAGATCGACGGGCTGTGGGGCGGCGAGCTCGCAGGACACTATTATTTCAAGGATTTCTTCTACTCCGACAGCGGCCTGCTCTCGTCCCTGATCGTGTTGCGCATCGTCTCCGCCCTCAAGCGGCAGGGCCGGACTTTCAGTGAGCAGATCGCCGAGATCGCCGGCTATTGCAACTCCGGCGAGATCAACTTCCGCCTGGCGGACAAGCCCGGGGCGATGCAGGCGGTTTGCGCGCATTTCACCGCGCTGGAGACGCCGCTCAAACTGATGGACTTCGACGGTTTCCGCCTGGAGTTCGCCGACTGGTGGTTCAACATCCGTCCGTCCAACACGGAGCCTTACCTGCGCTTCATCTGCGAGGCGCGTACCGAGGCGCTGCTGCAGGACCGGGTGGCGCAGACCTGTCGTTTGCTGGAAGAGCGCTTCGGCGCCGTCCGTTCGTAAATGAATATGAAGAGAGTTTTACTGATTCTAAACCTGTTGCTGCCTGCCGTCCCGTTGTTTGCGCAGGCCCCTGATTCCCTGTCCGTCGCGGACACGACCCTCCGCCAATCCGGGCTTGCCCCGGAAGCTCCTTCCGGGGCCTTCGTCACCGACCCCGGTTCCTTCCGGACCGGCCAGGGTGCGGAAGTGGACACCCTGGACATCCAGGACGGCCGCCTGCTGCTCGTGCTGAAGGACGACCACTCCTGGTATTACATCAAGAATTTCCGGCGGCTGGAGCAGGACAGCACTTTCGTCAAGGACTGGGTGCCGAACTCCACCAACCCGTACGAAATCCCGCTGGACAGCCTTCCGCTGCGCAATTCCATCTGCCTGGT
>CAJOMY010000138.1 GCA_905235775.1 uncultured Bacteroidales bacterium
CCCCGGACACGAGGAAATAGTCGATGCGCCACCCCACGTTCCGTTCGCGGGCGGCCATGCGATAGGACCACCAGGAGTACTTGGCTTCGCCGGGATGGGCGTCGCGCCAGCTGTCGCGGAAGCCGGCGGCGAGCAGCTCTGTCATCTTGGCCCGCTCCTCGTCGGAGAAACCGGCGTTGAAGTGGTTGGTGGCGGGGTTCCTGAGGTCGATCTCCTCGTGGGCGACGTTCATGTCGCCGCAGATCACGACGCCCTTCTTCGCCGCCAGGCCGCTCACATGGGCGCGGAAAGCGTCCTCCCACTGCATCCGGTAGTCCAGGCGCTTCAGGCCGTCCTGCGAATTGGGGGTATAGACGTTGACCAGGTAGAAGTCCGGCATCTCGAGGGTAATGACGCGCCCCTCGTGGTCGTGCGCATCCACCCCGATGCCGTTTGCGACGGAAAGGGGCGTGTGGCGCGTGTAGATGGCCGTGCCGGAGTAGCCCTTCTTGTCGGCATAATTCCAATAAGACCGGTAGCCCGGAAACTCCAGGTCCAGTTGTCCGGCCTGCAGCTTGGTCTCCTGCAGGCAGAAGAAATCGGCGTCCAGCGCCGCAAAGGCGTCGGCGAAGCCTTTGCCGGCCACTGCGCGCAGGCCGTTCACATTCCAACTAATCAGTTTCATATGCTCAAAGATACACAGAAATTTCGTATCTTCGCCAAGATATATGATTTTGGATATGAGAGATTTTTACATCACCAATACGCTGAGCCGCCGCAAGGAGCTCTTCACCCCCATCCATCCCGGCCACGTGGGCATGTATGTCTGCGGGCCGACCGTCTATGGCGACGCCCATCTGGGACATGCCCGCCCGGGCGTGACCTACGACGTGCTGAGCAAGTTCCTCCGCCACCTGGGCTACCGGGTGCGCTATGTGCGCAACATCACGGACGTGGGGCATCTGGAGCACGACGCCGACGAAGGCGAGGACAAGATCGCCAAGAAGGCCCGCCTGGAGCAGCTGGAGCCGATGGAGGTCGTGCAGGCCTACACCCTGCGCTACCACGAGGCGATGCGCCTGCTCAACGTGGCGCCGCCCTCCATCGAGCCGCGCGCCTCGGGCCACGTGATCGAGCAGATCGAGGCGGTGAAGAAGATCCTCGACGCCGGCTACGCCTACGAATCCAACGGCAGCATCTACTTCGACGTCGGGAAATACAACCGCGACCACCACTACGGGATCCTGTCCGGCCGCAACCTGAATGATACCCTGGAGGGCACCCGCGCCCTGGACGGACAGGGCGACAAGCGCGCCCCCTACGACTTCGCCCTCTGGAAGAAAGCGGAGCCGGAGCACATCATGCGCTGGCCGTCCCCCTGGGGCGAGGGCTTCCCGGGCTGGCATCTGGAGTGCTCGGTGATGGGCGAGAAATACCTCGGCCGCGAGTTCGACATCCACGGCGGCGGGATGGACCTGATGTTCCCGCACCACGAGTGCGAGATCGCGCAGAACGTGGCCTCCCGCGGCACGCAGGGCGTGCACTACTGGGTGCACAACAACATGATCACCATCGGCGGCCAGAAGATGGGCAAGTCGCTGGGCAATTTCATCACCCTGCCGCAGCTCTTCACGGGCGACCACCCGAAGCTCACGCAGGCCTACAGCCCGATGACGGTGCGCTTCTTCATCCTGCAGGCCCACTACCGCGGCACGCTGGACTTCTCCAACGAAGCCCTGCAGGCCGCCGAGAAGGGTCTCAAGCGCCTGATGCAGGCCGCCCGCGACCTCTATGCGATGGCGGGCCGCAAGGCGCCGGCGTACGCCTACGGCGAGGAGCCGGTGCACGTCGCGCCCGACAGCTGCCCGGCGGAAAATGCCGAGCTCAAGGCCGTCTTCGCGGGCATCTATGAGGCCCTCTGCGACGACCTCAACACCCCGGTCGCCCTCGCGCACATCTCCGAGGCCGTCCGCCTCATCAATTCCGCCAAGGCGGGGCAGGTCAAGCTCTCCAAGGGCGACCTCGACACGCTCGTGCAGCTCTTCGACGACATCGTCTTCGGCGTGCTCGGCCTCAAGGACGAGGAAGCCGCCGGCGGCAGCACGGCCAAGGTCATCGACGGCCTGATGCAGATGGTCCTCGAGCAGCGCGCCGCCGCCAAGGCCGCCAAGGACTGGACCACCTCCGACCACATCCGCGACGCCCTCGCCGCCCTGGGCATCCGGGTCAAGGACACCAAGGATGGCGCAGAATGGACACTTGAATAAGCTCCACCTCCGCCGTGAAAAAACAAACTCCGAAACGGAAGACCCGCCTCCGGAAAAGCATCTTCCTGGCGGATCACAGAGACGAGGTGCGCCTTGAGTATGCGAAGCTGACCCTGTGCTTCTCGGACAAAGGAGCATACCTGCTGGAAGACGTCCATTCACCGGGGTGGGCCGCCGGCAACGACGGCGGCGGGGAAGTCCGGACAGAGCTGCCCGATGACTTTTATGTCAATCAGACGACGGACTCCTTTGCGGAGCAATTCGGCGGACGCTTCCGGGAGCAGATCCGGACCAACAAAGAACTGGCCGCCTTCCTCGAGGAGGCCAACCGCGAAACAGAACAGTAACGTCATTCCGGACTTGATCCGGAATCCATAAAAGAATTGAAAATGAAGAAACTATTGATCTCCGCGGCGCTCCTGTCCGCCGCGTTGCTGCTCGCCGCCTGCGGCGGCAACCCCGCCAGGCAGGCCCCGCAGACCCCTTCGGCCGAAGATTTCGAGACGATGCAGGGACTCTATGAGGAATCGGACGAAGACCACGGCTGGAAGCCGCTCTGCAAGTGGCAGTACGTGGACCTCGACGGCGACGGCATCAACGAGGTATGGATGCGCGACATGGCCGAGGAATACGGCGCCTTCTACGCCGTCAGCGACGATTACCTCGCCATGATCGGCATCGAGACGGACCGCTTCAAGGCCTACACCCGCGAGCCGCAGGACGGCAAGGGCTGGTGGTGCAAGGGCGGCCCCGCCGGCGGCCCGTCCTACTACACGGAAATCATCACGCTCCGGAACAGCCGCATCACGGACCGCTACTACCAGATGCAGGTCTATGACGACATCGAGGGCACGCTCAACGGCGAGGATCTCGACGATGCGGCCTGCCGCGCCTATGTGGAAGCCCTGCCGGAAGGCAAGGAGCTGGAGCCCGGCGAATGGAACATCCTCGACCTGACGGACTACGACAGGGTCCACGATCCAATTGCAGAAGACGCAGAATAACGGTCGGAACCATGGCAAACTATTATCCCCCATCTGACAGGGGCCTCTATTTCGACGACGGGTTCATCCCCGGGCCCTATACCCTGCACGGCGCCAATCTCTTTGCCACGCGGCGCTGGGACTGCGAGAAGCTGCTGAGCGTCAGCACGAAGGACATCATTTCCGCCGGCGTCAAGCCGGAGGAGTACCGCACCCTGGTACTCGGCAAAGGTATCAAGGAAATCCAGCCTGGCGTCATCGAGCTGTTCCCCAACCTGCTGGACCTGATCACCGAGCCGGACCTCCAGGAACTCGGATGCACGCCCAAGGCGGAGGCCCTCCTCAAGCGCAATGACGCGATCCTGCGCGGCTCCTTCAACTCGCCCGCCGAGAAGCTGGCGAAGAAGCTGGGCCTGCGTTTCATCCACAAGAACATCTTCCTGTCCCGCTACCGCGACAGGGAACACGACCAAAGTACGGAGATCACCCTGTGCTTCCAGTACCAGGAGCCACCTTTTTTCTGGCGGGACGACAAATGCTCAGGTATCTCCGCCGGCAACACCGGCGGCGGGACCGTCCGCACCGACCTGGACGAGGACTTCTACGTGGGCTATGACGCAGAGCGCTTCGCGGATGACTATGTGGGGGCGCACCACTACGAGAAGGTCCGGGGGAACCAGGAACTCGCCGCCTTCCTCGCGGAAGCCAACCGACGGCTGAAAAAAAGATGACCGCGACGGTCAATCAGCCCCCTGCACATCCCGGCGGTAGCGGACGCTCAGCCAGACCGTCCGGGCCGCCAGGTGGGAGAAATAGGCGGCAAAGAGCAGATGGATGGCTGCGGCACCTTCGGGTTGCAGCAGCCATTTTCCGATATACCAGACCCCGAAGAACGCCAGGGCGGCCAGGCCCATCGAGTCCCGCAGGGCCCTGGAGGCCGTGGCGCCGAGGTAGATGCCGTCCCAGGTGAAGGCGGCGCAGCCCAGCGGCGGCATCAGCAGCAGCCACGGGAGGAACTGCCAGGCGGTCTGCACGACGGCTTCGTCGGAGGTGAGCAGCCGCAGCACGGGCAGGCCGGTGGAGGCATAGATGCCGATGAAGGCCACGGCGATGGCGAGGCTCCAGGCGAAGACAGAACGCACCGACCGGCGCAGCATCGCACGGTCGCGCGCTCCGATGAAGCGACCCGCAAGGGCCTCTCCCGCGTAGGCGAAGCCGTCGGTGAAATAACTGAAGAACATCAGCAACTGCATCATGATCGACCCGGCGGCGAGCAGCCGGTCGCCGTAGCCGGCATTGATCATCGTGAAGCCGATGTAGATGAGGATGAAGAAGAACGAGCGGCCCAGCAGGTCGAGGTTCATCCGGAAGAAGCGCCCC
>CAJOMY010000139.1 GCA_905235775.1 uncultured Bacteroidales bacterium
TCCAGGCCGTATTTCATGTCGGCGAAGTTCTGGTGGCTGAGCAGCTCGAGGATCATCGCCGGGACGCCGGCGGTGCGGGGCTCGCTGTAGCTGCGGTCCCATAGGCCGCGGCGCGACCAGAGCGGATCGTAGTCGAGGCGGAGGTCCTGGACGACCTGGGTCTGGACATAGTCGCAGAGCACGCGGCTGATGATGCGGTCGCGCCCGTCGGTGAAGTTGCGCTCGTCGTCGTTGCGCAGGGTGTAGATCGCGAGGGTGCCGATGGTGCTGTCGTTGGGCGACAGGCCGGCGTCGGTGTGGAAGGCGAGGGCGAGGTCGACGGGGATGTCCTTCTCTTCACGCATCATCACGGTCCACGCGCCGCGGGCGGCGTAATCGCAGGTGTAATCGGTCTCCCAGCCGCGGGTGAGAAGGCTGTCTGCGCCGGCCCACTGCATCCAGTAATGGGCGCCTTCAGCGGAAGCCGGCATGCCGGAAGTGCGGCCGCCGCGCTCGAGTTTGCCCATACCGCCGCCGAATTTGACGGCGTCTGCGGTGACCACGTAGCCGGATCCGCCCCGGTTGTCGAGCGTCACGCTCCCTTCATGGCCTTCGGCGAATTCGAAGGTGCCCAGGTAGATCCAGGTGCCGCCGCCCCGCTGCTGGTTGACGGTGAATTCCGTTTGTCCGCCCAGGTGGCGGACAGTATAGTGCGCCTCGGCGCAACTGTTTTCCAGTGTTTTGTAGGAGATATAGACGGCATAGTGGCCGCGCTGCCGGATGTCGGGAGTCCAGACGGCGCTGGCCGTGGGCTCGCTGCCGGTGCACTGTGCCTGACGGGCCGTGCCGGCGCGGAACGGCCGGTCGGCGAAGGTATAGACGGGTTTGATGTCGGCAAAGCCTTCACCGGCGTCATCCCAGGAGCCGCGCTCCTGGTAGCGGCCTGCGCGGCGCATGAGCCCTTCGCGCGGGCCGCCGAAGGAAGGGTCGTTGTCGGCGATGATCTCGTGTATCTGGGTGTCCCGCTCGCGGGGCGTCATGACATAGGCGCCGGCGTTTTCGAGCATGGGGATGAGAAAGGGGAGGACGTAGGTCTGGGTGTACATGTCCTCGACGGTGCGGTGCATGGGGGCGCGCTGCCAGGTCCAGGCGTCCTGGGTCTCGTCATAATAGCGGCCATGGCTCTGCCACAGGACGATGTAGCGGTCGTTCAGGCCCTTGAGCCAGCGGCGTGCGTCCACGCGCTCGATGAAGCGCGACTGGATCTCGCGCGGGTCGCCGGTTTTGTGTCGGTAGTCGGAAGGATTGCCGTCGGAGCCCAGCACCGGCGTGGCAAGCTCCCCGAGTTCGTAACGATTGGTGAAAATGCGGCCGGGCGTATAGTCCTTCCAGGCCCACTCTTGCTCCAGCTGGGAGCGGAACCAGTCGACGTCGGCGCTGTGCCAGGGGAAGTAGGAAAGGTTGTTGTTGAAACTGAGGTCGAGCCGGGATCCCCGGACTTCGACTTTGCTCACGGAGAGGGGGTAGTCGACCGTGGTGCGGCGCTTGAGCCGGGCGGAGAGGGTGTCGCAGAGGGTGCGGAATTCGCGGATCCTGGGGACTTGTCCGGAGAGCGGGAGGACGGAGAGCAATCCTGCCAGGAGGAGAATGAAACGGTGTTTTCTCATTTCGAAGAACGCATCTGGCAGATGTCGATGATGAAGGTGATCGTGCCGGCGATGCCGATGGCGAGGCAGTCGGCATAGAAGTCGTGGATGTCCTGGTCGCGGTAGGGGATCATGGCCTGCCCGATCTCGGTGATCCCGGCGAAGATGGCGCCGACCGCGCAGATGCTGACCAGGGCGCCGAAGGCCTTGAGCGGCGTGTCCGTCAATTTGTCGTAGGCGAGGTAGGCGAGGATCGGGAAGGGGAAGAACAGGCAGAAGTGTACGATCTTGTCCGTCGGGATGCCGAGGATGAGTTTCGGCACGTCGGAAATCTTCTCGAAATTGGAGAAGAGCAGATAGCCCACGGCGACGATGTAGAGGATCATCGCGATGCTGAACAGGATGGAGCGGGTGCGGTTGGGTTTCATCTACAGGGCCTGCATGTCATGAAGTTTCCGGTAATAGCCTCCCAGGGCGAGCAACTGTCCGTGGGTGCCGCGCTCGACGATGCGTCCCTCATGCAGGACGACGATCTCGTCCGCATTCTTGATGGTGCTGAGCCGGTGGGCGATGGCGATGGTGGTGCGGCCGGCCATGAGTTTCTCCAGCGCCTCCTGCACGCTGCGCTCCGACTCGGTGTCGAGCGAAGCCGTAGCCTCGTCGAGGATGAGGATCGGAGGGTTCTTGAGGATGGCGCGGGCGATGCTGATGCGCTGCCGCTGGCCGCCGGAGAGCCTGACGCCCCGGTCGCCGATATAGCTTTCGTAGCCTTCCTCCTTTTCGAGGATGAAGTCGTGGGCCCCGGCGATGCGGGCGGCGGCTTCGACTTCTTCGCGGGTGGCGTCCTGCTTGCCGAAAGCGATGTTGTTGAAGATGGTATCGTTGAAGAGGATCGGGTCCTGGTTGACATTGCCCATCAGGGCGCGCAGGTCGCCGATGCGGAACGCGCGGATGTCGGTGCCGTCGAGGGTGATGCGGCCTGCCGTCGGGTCGTAGAAGCGGGGAATCAGGTCCACGAGGGTGGACTTGCCGGCGCCGCTGGCGCCCACGATGGCGATGGTTTTCCCTTTCGGAATCTCCAGGTCGATCTCGTGCAGGACTTGGCGTCCGCTCTCGTAGCGGAAGCTGACGCCCTCGAAGCGGATGCTGTGCGTGAAAGCGTCGAGGTCCTGGGGCTCCTGCGGCTCCCGGATGGGGTTCCCGGCCTGGAGGATGACGTCGATCCGCTCCATGGAGGCGAGGCCCTTGGGGATGCCGTAGGCGGCTTTGGAGAGGTCTTTGATCGGCTGGATGATGCTGTAGAGCATGGCCATGTAGGCCATGAAGGACGGGGCGTCGATGACGGCCTTCTCACCCAGGATGAGGGTGCCGCCGAACCAGAGCACGATGGCGATCATGGCGGAACCGAGGAATTCGCTGACCGGGTGGGCGCTGGCCTGGCGGACGGCCACCTGGCTGTTCTTGCGGCGCATGTCCTCCGTGACCCGGCTGAAGCGGGCGTCCATGCGGCGCTCGGCGCGGAAGGCCTTGACGATGCGCAGGCCGCCGAGGGTCTCCTCGACCTGGCTCATGGTGTCGCTCCAGAAGCGCTGCGCTTCGACGGAATCGGCCTTGAGCTTGCGCCCGGTCAGGCTGATGAGGCCGATCATCAGCGGGGCGAAGACGATGACGAACAGGGTCAGCTGCCAGGACATGCGGAAGAGCACGAAGAGGTAGGTGATGATCAGGATGGGGTTCTTGATCATCATCTCGAGGGCACTCGTGATGGAGGTCTCGACCTCCTGGACGTCGCCGCTGATGCGGGCGATGATGTCGCCCTTGCGTTCCTGGCTGAAGAAGCCCAGGGGCAGGTCGAGAATCTTGCGGTAGATCTCCATGCGCAGATCCCGGACGACGCCGGTGCGGATGGGGACCATCACGGCGGCGGCGCCGAAGTAGCAGGCCACTTTGACGAGGACGATCGCGATGAAGACGAGGCAGAGCATCAGCAGGACGCGGCTCTGGCCATATTCGGCGATGTATTGGGCGACGTAGTAATAGACATTGTTGGCAATCTCGTCGAAAGGCATTCCGCGGTGCCAGGGGAAGAATTCGTAGCGGGTGTCTTCGGTGTTGAAGAGAATCTTGAGGATGGGAATGAGCAGGGAGAAGGAGAAGACGTTGAAGACGGCCGACAGGATGTTGAGCACCACCGACCCGCCGACGTAGCCCCTATACGGCGCCACATATCGCTTGAGTATCTTCCAGAAGGACTTCATACAAGTCTGCAAATATAGTAATTATCTTTTACAGTCCTTCCCGGTCTCGCATAGTCATTCCGGGCTCGACCGGAATCTTTCGAGGCAGCCCTGTTCCGTTTTTTGTAACCGCTTGAGACTGAACATTCTATGAAAGTAACCGGGTTCCAAAGCTCCCAGTTACTTTTGTATCTAATTGTAAATCAGTTATATATAGAAAACGTTAAACGTTGTATATATAGCCAAGGTTGCGCGTTTTTCAGAGCTGGCTGCGGAGCCAGTCGGCGATGAGGTCGATGCGGCGGGAGAGGAGCCCGTAGTCCAGGGTGGCGGGGGTGTCGGTGACCTGGTTGGTATGCCGGGTGATGCCGGAGGTGAACATGACGGCCGGGATGCCTGCCTCCAGGAACCAGCGCTGGTCACTGACGCGGCGGTAGAAGAGATCGGTAAAGGCGTTGCTGCCGTAATAATCGTAGCTGAGGTGGAGCCGGGGCGTGAGGTTGGCTTCCTCGAGGCCGCTGCGGTAGCGGGCGCCGCCCAGGGCGATGAGGTAGTCCGGGCGGCTGGGGATGACGGGGGCAAGGGCGGAGCCCAGCAGGTCGAGGTTGACCATCAGCTCTGTCGGATAGGTGTGGCGGTTGTGCTCCAGAAAGGCCCGGGCGCTTCCCGGGCATATCACAAA
>CAJOMY010000140.1 GCA_905235775.1 uncultured Bacteroidales bacterium
TTTTTCGTCATTTACAAAGATATGAATGCTTTTTTTCCCTCTCTAAACCGGGGAATTAACTTTGCGAAAATTCGGGGAAACAAAGTTACCGATTACACTGGTCCCGTGTCCTGCCTGGCCTGACCCGGTCCCGTCCCGTCCCGTCCCGTCCCCGTGTCCAGCCCGGCTCCGTGTCCTGCCTGGCCTGACCGGGCATCCCGCCGTTCATGCTACTGTTTTTTGTAATTAATTAACGATGAGTAAGTTGCTAAAGTAACCGGGGACTTTTCGCCCCGGTTACTTTAGTAATCTTCTGATATGCAATGACTTGCGAAAAACGGGCGGGTCGTAAGATTCGTATTTTTTTGTCGTCAGTTAAACGATTAATCTGGTTTTGACGTGTTTCTTTTTGCCATATTCGTGGCGGAATCGGGTCGGCCGGAGTTTTACGAATCGTTTTTTTCTTCCCGGCCAGATCCCTTTTTAGATGGAACGGGATGACGAGAAGAACAAGCCGTCGTCGGCGGCGTTCAAGGTGGGGGCGATTGCCCTGGCCTTCCTGATTGTCGGTTATCAGGCTGCGCTCTTCGTGACCCGCGCCGGGAAGCTGGTGCTGGAGGCGAACCGGGACCGGCCGGATACGGTTTATGTCTTTGCCGGAGTGGAGAGGGATTCCATCGGTGGAGTCCTGCCGGACCGGAGCGGTTCCCGGCTTCGTCAGCGGATGGGGTACAATGGCGGCGGCGAAGGGCAGAAGCAGGCGGACGTTTCCCGGGATGATGCGACGGGAAGCAACGAGGCTGTCCGGAGGAACGCGCCGCATACACCGTACGTAGAAGCGTATCGGCGGGCGACGCGGCGGGTGGAGAGTTTCCGTTTCAACCCGAATACCGTCTCGGTCGAAGACCTGCAGCGGCTCGGCTTCAGCGAGAAGCAGGCGGCCTCGATTGACAATTACCGTGCGAAGGGCGGGCGTTTTCGCCGCAAGGCGGACTTTGCGAAATCATTCGTCGTCGCCGATTCGGTGTACCGGCGGCTGGAGCGATTCATCGACATCCCGCGGGTCGACCTGAACCGTGCGGACTCGGCGGCGCTGGACGATTTGCCCGGTATCGGGGCCTGGTTCGCGAAGCGGATCCTGGAGTACCGCAAGGAACTGGGGGGCTATTCGTTCCCGGAGCAACTGCTTGACATTTACCATTTTGATCAAGAAAAGTATGACGCGCTGAGCGATCTGGTGTACTGTTCTCCACCTGCGCCGTTTGCGCTGTGGTCGCTGCCTGCCGACTCGCTCGCGCGCCATCCCTACATCCGCTCGCGGCAGGCGGCCCGCTCCATCGTGCTCTTCCGCGACCACACCCCGCGCGAAGGCTGGACTGTCGCGGCGCTGGGCGAGGCGGGCATCCTCCCGCCCGAGGATGCCGCCCGGCTCGGGCGCTGCGCCATCGCCCCGCCGTAGCGCCGGGCTGGTGTTTTTCGCAAAATGCTCAGTATGAGCTATTTGTGAAAGTAACCGGGGACAAAAGTATCCGGCTACTTTCATAAAACCCTGAACGATAATCAATTATGTAAAACGGTAAAAATGAAAAAGAAACGGAGACATGCAGGAGATGCGTTACAGCACACCTACAAAATCACCCGGGACGGTGGTGTGCTCTTTTATCGTAGAGAAGACCATCTGGTATACTATACGCTCCAGTCCGTCCTGTCGCGTAAGCACCGGCTGCGTATCCTGGGGACGAGTCACATGTATACACATGTCCATGAGGGTTCACTTCCGGAGGACCTTGTTCAACTATCTGCCTATGAGCACGATTTGTCCTCGACTTTTGCGAGAGACTACAATCGTGAGACCGGTCGGAGCGGGGCTCTGTTCGACGGCCGTTTCGGAAGTGCGCCCAAGAAGGATGAAAAGAAAAAGCGGTCCTGCATGATTTATATTTTCAACAATCCCGTGGAGAAGAAGCTGGTTAAGAAGGCACGGGAAGACCGGTGGACCTTCCTGCCTTATTATGAGAAGGAATACCCGTTCTCCCGTCGGCCCGTCATCAGGTATTGCCGCAAACCTTTGGTGGATGCCATTCATCTGGTGGAGCATGAGTTCCGTTCCGGCAGATATTTGAAATATAATTTGTTGCATCATCTGTTCGCATCCTTGGAAGGAGAAGAGAAAGAGCAGTTGACGGACTTCATTATCCAAAGGTATTTTTTCTTTGACCGGAAAGGTTGTGAAGATTTGTTCGGCAGCATCGACAGAATGATGGCGGCGACGGAACTGACTACGGGGCAGGAATTTGAGGTGAAGGAAATCTTTGACGCCTACTCGGATCTTCCATACCGGGAGATGTGTTCTGCCGTCGAACGATACGGGATGTTGGGGCCCGGGCTGCCTTTGCTTCGGCTTCCTGAAGAGCGACAAGTTCGTCTGGCGCGGTTTCTTTTGGCGCATACGACAGCAAAAGAACAACAGGTCGCCAAGTTTCTCCACTATTCGCTGTTTTCTCTAACTGAATGATTTATAGGTTTTTCTGAAAGTAACCGGGGCCCTGAGGAATCGGTTAATCTTTATAAGTCATTGAAAGATAGAGCTCTATGAAAAACGGCAAAATGCTAAGCGGGACGAAAGATTCGAGGCGGAGAATTCGCATGAAAATTTGTAATTTTGCGATGATCAAACTGGCCGGGCGTAGGAATGAAGCCCGGCGACGATGGTATGATGAAGGAGAAACTGCTTGGCATGACGCTCGAAGAGCTGAAGCAGGCCGCGGTGAGCTGCGGACTGAAGCCCTTCGTGGGCGCGCAGCTGGCGGATTGGCTGTACGCCAAGCGTGCCACCGGCTGGGACCGGATGGTCAACATTTCGAAGACCGCCCGGGAGAAGCTGGCAGAGAAGTACGAGCTCGGCACTTCCAAGCCCGTCGGCAGTTCCGTCTCCACGGACGGCACCAAAAAGTATCTTTTCGAAATCCATCCCGCCGGAAAATCAGGGCTTTCTCCGACGGCAGAGACCGGAAGCGAGTTCGTGGAGGCGGTGATGATCCCGGAAGAAGACCGCAAGACGCTGTGTGTCAGCTCCCAGGCGGGCTGCAAGATGGGCTGCAAATTCTGCATGACGGGCCGCCATGGCTTCCACGGGCAGCTGGACGCGGCCGATATCCTGAACCAGTTCCTGAGCATCGATGAGGCGGCCGGGCTGACCAACGCGGTGTTCATGGGCATGGGTGAGCCGCTGGACAATTACGGCGCTGTCGCGCGCGCCATCGAAGTCCTCACGGCACCCTGGGGCTTTGCCTGGAGTCCGAAGCGCATCACCGTCAGTACGATCGGTGTCCTGCCGACACTGGAGAAATTCCTTGACCAACAGCGCTGCCACCTGGCGGTCAGCCTGCATAATCCTTTCCCGGAGGAGCGGCTCGCGTTGATGCCGGCCCAGCAGGCCTGGGACATCCGGGAAGTCATCGACCTGCTTCGCCGGTACGACTTCAGCGGCCAGCGCCGTGTGAGTTTCGAATATACGATGTTCGCGGGCTTCAATGACGACAAGCGCCATGCGGATGCGCTCATCCGCCTGCTGCGCGGGCTGGAATGCCGCGTGAACCTGATCCGTTTCCACCGGATTCCGGAGTTCCCTTACGACTGCGCGTCCGACGCGGCGATGGAGGCTTTCCGGGATCGCTTGAATAAGCACCAACTGCTATGCACCATCCGAACTTCGCGGGGCGAAGACATCCTGGCCGCGTGCGGGATGCTCGCCGGACAACATGCTGCCTCGGATTAGCGGCGCTGCTGCTGACCGGGACTCTGCAGGCGCAGACCTCCTATCCGAACGGCCTGTCGGCGGACAGCGTGGATCCGCAGACGGATGCCGTCGTGATCCGGGAGGTCCGCCAGCACTTGAACCGCGTGCGCAGCTCGCAGAAGCGCCCGGTCGTGGGCGTGGTGCTGTCCGGCGGCGGTGCGAAAGGGGCTGCCGAGGTGGGTGCGCTCAAATATATCGAAGAACTCGGTATCCCGATCGACTTCATCTGCGGAACCAGCATCGGCGGCCTCGTGGGCGGTTTTTATGCCATGGGCTACCGGGCAGCGGACCTCGAGGAACTGTTCCGCAGCCAGGACTGGAGCGTGATGCTGTCCGACCGTGTGCCGCCGGAGTTCATCCCTTATTCGACCAAGGTGAACCGCGCCACCTATCTGCTCTCGTTCCCCTTCCACCGTCCGCCCGAGCGGCCTGAAGGCGTGCGCTACCGTCTTCGGGACCGTCTGCGCAGCGAGGTTGGGGAGCGGAGGACGGGCCGGGCCGGAGCGGCTGCCCTGGCCGGTTCGCTGCCGTCCGGCTACGCCTATGGATTCAATGTGAACAACCTGCTGTCCAGCATGTCCGTGGGCTTCCAGGACAGTATTTCCTTCGCGCGGCTGCCGATCCCGTTCATTTGTGTGGCGGGCGACGTGGTCAGCTCGAAGGCGAAGAACTGGGGCGGCGGCTCCATCACCG
>CAJOMY010000141.1:0-2075 GCA_905235775.1 uncultured Bacteroidales bacterium
GAAGCTGTTTGGCTTTTTGATCTTCTTTTTGACCTACGGCGTGTCCAACGCGATCGCCACGAAGCTGACCTATTCGCTGCCGCTGTCGCTGGAGATCACCAACGACGGCGCTTCGCCGCTTGTCCTCCATGCCATCGAGCTCCCCGACGGATTCACCCTCCGTCATTCCGGGCTTGACCCGGAATCCCTGACCATTCCCCCCGGCCAGTCGCTCTCCGTCCGCTTTACCGCTTCGCCTGCCCCGGAGGGTCCGGCCGGGCGGTCGGAAACCTCCGGGGCTGCCCGGACAGACCTCCGCCTGACCGTATTCAGCAACGACCCGTTGCGCCCGGCCAAAGAAATTCCAATCCATACCTTATAATGAAAAAAATCTCATTCATCTTCCCGCTCGTGATGCTGCTTCTCGGCGGCTGTGCCCCCAAGATCCAGTACGAGTATCCCTTCCAGAACCCGCGCCTCAGCATCGAGGACCGCGTGGAGAACCTCATTTCCCTGCTCACCCCCGAAGAAAAGGTAGGCCTGATGATGAACAAGGCCATCTCCGTGGACCGGCTCGGCATCCCCTCCTACAACTGGTGGAGCGAGGCCTGCCACGGCGTGCGCCAGGACGGCTACACCGTCTATCCCCAGCCGATCGGCATGGCCGCCGCCTTCAACCCGCAGCAGATGTACGACGTCTTCTCGCAGGTGTCCGACGAGGCCCGCGCCAACTGGAACCGCTCCGACCACGACATCTTCAACGTGCCGATGGGCGTGACCTACTATCCCGGCAACCCGGAACTCACCTTCTGGTGCCCGAACGTGAACATCTTCCGCGACCCGCGCTGGGGACGCGGCCAGGAGACCTGCGGAGAGGATCCCTACCTCACCAGTGTCCTGGGCCTGCAGACCGTCCTCGGCATGCAGGGCAATGACCCGCGCTACTACAAGACGCACGCCTGCGCCAAGCACTACGCCGTGCACAGTGGACCCGAACCCCTGCGCCACACCTACAACGCGCACGTCTCGCAGCGCGACCTCTTCGAGACCTACCTGCCCGCCTTCGAGAAACTCGTCGTGGAAGGTGATGTCCGCGAGGTCATGTGCGCCTACAACCGCTACGAAGACGTTCCCTGCTGCTCCAACGACCGTCTGCTGACGGACATCCTCCGGGGCAAGTGGGGCTACGAGGCCATCATCCTCACGGACTGCGACGCCATCAACAACTACTTCACCCGCGGCCAGCACGAGACCCAGCCCGACGCCCTCCACGCCACCGTGGACGCCGTCCTGCACGGCACCGACCTCGAGTGCGGCAAGACCATGATGGCCCTCACCGAAGCCCTGGAGAAGGGTATGATCAGCGAAGCCGACCTCGACGGACACCTCCGCCGGACCCTCCGCGGACGCTTCGAGCTGGGCATGTTCGACCCGGCCGAAATGCTCCCCTGGGCCAATCTGGGCGAGGATGTGATCAGCAGCGAGGAACATGACGCCCTGGCCACCCAAGCCGCGCGCGAGTCGATGGTCCTCCTGAAGAACAACGGCATCCTGCCCCTGTCCAAGAGCCTGCAGACCGTCCTGGTGGTCGGCCCGAACGCCGACGACGTGGCCCTGCTCAACGGCAACTACGGCGGCACCCCCACCGACAACCACAAGCACTCCCTGCTCGAGGGCATCCGCAACGCCCTCCCGGGCGCCAACGTCCTCTACAGCAAGGCCTGCACCCTCGCCGACGACTACAACACGATCTATCACCTGCCGGAGTTCAACGACGGCCAGGGCGTTTTCGTGGAGTTCTGGGACAACAACGAGATGAAGGGTAAACCCGCCGCCAGCGGCTACTACAAGGAGCTGAACTTCAGCACCTTCGGCGCATACGGCTTCGCGGAAGGCGTGCCCACGGACAAGATCTCCGTGCGCATCAAGGGCCGCTTCGTGCCCGACTTCACCGGCCCGATGAGCTATACCCTCTCCTCCGACAACGGCTATATCCTCAAGGTCAACGGCCGCGTGGTCGAGAACGCCAAGCCCGCCGCCGGCGGCTTCGGCTTCGGACGCCGGGGCGCTGTGTCCTACAAGACCTTCACCGTCCA
>CAJOMY010000141.1:2083-6540 GCA_905235775.1 uncultured Bacteroidales bacterium
GCAAGCCGGTGGACATCGAGATCGAATACCGCCGCGGCGCGGGTCCGTTCGCCATGCTGCGCGCCGACTTCGTCGAGCGCAAATATGCGGACTTCGCCGAGGAGAAAGCCCTGGCCCGGAACGCCGACGCCATCATCGTGATCGGCGGCATCTCCGCCCAGATGGAAGGCGAAGGCGGCGACAAGGCCGACATCGAGCTCCCCGCCGTGCAGCAGCGCCTCGTGCGCGCCATGCACGAGACCGGCAAGCCCGTCGTGTTCGTGAACTGCTCCGGCTCCGCACTTGCCTTCGCCAGCGTCGAGGATCAGTATGACGCCCTCCTCCAGGCCTGGTATCCCGGCCAGGGTGGCGCCAAGGCCCTCGCCGACGTGCTCTTCGGCGACTTCAACCCGTCCGGCAAACTCCCCGTCACCTTCTACGCCTCCACCGCCGACCTCCCCGACTTCCTGGACTACAGCATGGAGAACCGCACCTACCGCTACTTCACCGGCACCCCGCTCTACGCTTTCGGCTACGGCTTGAGCTACACCAGCTTCGGCTACGGCGAAGGCAAGCTCAACAAGGGCTCCATGAAGAAGGGAGACAAGGTCACCCTGACCGTCCCGGTGACCAATACCGGCTCCGTGGCCGGTTCCGAGATCGTCCAGGTCTATGTGCAGGCCCTCGACAATCCGGATGCTCCGATCAAGACCCTCAAGGGCTTCGACAAGGTGCAGCTCGCTCCGGGCGCCACGAAGAAGGTGTCCGTCACCCTCGACGACGAGGCTTTCCAATACTACGACGCCTCCGTGGACGGTCTGTCCGTCCGTCCGGGCAAGTACCGCATCCTCTACGGCTCCTCGTCCCGCGACGAGGACTTGAAGGCCCTGGACTTCCAGGTGCTGTAAGCCTCTCTCCGGCCGGAAACACGGCCGGAAACGGCAGTCGCCCCCTGAAAGCTGAAAAGAACCCTGTCGGGAAAAGCTTTCCGGGGGCGACTCCATTTCCGGCCACACCCGGCTTCGCCTGCAGGCAGCTGCCGCAGCAAACCCGTGGCCTCGTGAACGTGAGGGGCCCGCGCCGAAAGGCGTGGGAAGGATAGCGCGCAGCGCGTAGGTTTGCTTGCGGCAGCAGCCTGCGGGCGAGGGGCAGGATTCGGAGAAAATGTATTATCTTTGCGCCGTGAAATAAAGGTGGAGCGATCTGCCGCCCGAAAGGGAGGAAAGTCCGGACAGGACAGGGCATCCCGCTGCGGAAAGCGCAGGTAGGGGTAACCTTACGCCCGTCGTAACAGAGAATGACCGCCGCGCAAGCGGCAAGGGTGAAAACGCGGGGCAAGAGCCCACGACGCACGTCAGCGATGCCGTGCGGGTACGACACCGGGACCTGCAAGACCAAATATACTGGCAGACGAGGACGGCCCGTCCGATGCCAGGGGGTAGGTTGCGAAGATAAATGGCAGAAAATCCGTGAACAGAAACCGGCTTACGGCTCCACCTTTTCTTTTTTGTCCTTCCTTCTGACCTTCTTGCGCAGGCGCTGCCCCGCCTGGTTCACCTGGACCCTCTGCAGCCGCAGGAAGGCGTTGAAGCGACGGGCGCGTTCGCGGTTGTTGCGGGTCAGGAGCCGGTCTGTCAGTTCCGACAGTTCTTCCCGCACGCTGCCGTTGCGGCGCATCTTTTCTGCCAGCTGCTTGAAATACGGATTCTTGTGGCGGTCGCGCTTGTCGGCATACATTTCATCGAAGCAGACCAGGATGCCCGTCTCGATGGCATCGAAAAATTCGTCGTTGATGGCCGAGCCGAACATCTTCATGGTCGAAGAAGCGTTCATGTAGGAATTGACCAGCGGCGGAATGCCGAAACCCAGGCGCCTGATGGCGTCCTTGAGGTTGCGGTAGTCCAGCTTGAAGTCGTCGTCCCGAAGGATCAGGTCCAGCAGACGGCCGTCCACGGGGACGGTGTATTCCTGTTTCGGTACGACCAGACGATCCGGATCCGGGAAGTGCTTGGCCAGGAAATGCTGGATCAGCGCCAGGCAATTCTTGTCGTAGTCCGGGTAGATGGTCATCTTGCCCATGAAGTACATGATGTCGGGATGCTGGAGGATGACCGCCGCGATGCCGTCCCAGAGGTTGTCCAGCGCGAAGATCGCCTTGGCGCCCGCCTTGGAGCTCTGGTACTCGGGGGTCACGAAGGAGCGTCCGAGCTCGATCGTATGGGGAAGGTACTCCCGGATGAACTTCTCCGAAAAGTGGTACAGGTGCGAAGACGTCAGGATGGGCTGGCCGTCTTCGTCCAGCCGGACGTCCGGGCCCAGGATATAGCGGTAGCCGCCCAGGATGGCGGAGGCGTCCGGATCCCAGATGACGATCTGCTTGTAGAGCCGGTCGGGCAGGAAGTCGAAATCGTCCAGGTCCACGGACTTGCCCGTGCCGCCGCCCGAGTCGCGGAAGGCGATCTCGCGCAGGCGTCCGATCTCCTGCAGCACGTTGGGGGCGTCATGGCAGTCGACCACGTAGATCTCGTTGCCGGCCTTGTTGGTATCGCAGAGTTTCTTGTCGGGCGTGAGTTCCTGCTTCAGGAGTTCGACGCCCACCGGATCGATAATCTTGTCCATGCTAGAGTTGGTAGGCTTGTTCACGCACCCAAGCCGCCCACGCCGCGGGCTTGCGGCTCCCGTCGAAGGTGGAAGCGGGAATGGGCTTGCCGAGGATAATCCTGAAGGTCTTGTGCCGGGCGTGATAGAAAGCGTCCGGCAGGAAGAGCATCGGGATGTTGAACTTGGTTTTCAGCACCTTGCGGAAGAGCCAGTCGGCGCGGTAGAAGCGGGCGTTGTTGCGTCCGATGAAGTGTACCGGCACGACGGGACGTCCGGTCTCCACGCTCTTGGTGATGAAGGTCTTGGTCCAGGGGAAATCCTGGATCTTGCCGTGGATCCTGCGCGAGCACACGCCGGCCGGAAAGATCATGATCTGGTCGTCGGAACGGAAGGCGTCGTCGAGCAGCTGCGGCAGGTTGCGCACCTGGCCGCCCGTCTTGTTGACCGGTACGCAGAGCGGCGAGAGCGGCTTGAGATACATGAGGAAATCATTGACCGGCATGCGCACGGGACCGAACTCGCGGGAGATGAGAGCGCAGAGGGCGAGACCGTCTGCGGCGCCCAGCGGATGGTTGGACGCGAAGGTATAGCGGGTGCCGTCCCGGGGGACGTTTTCGAGTCCTTCCACCTCGATCTTGACATCCATGTACTTCAGCGTGTCGTCGCAGAACTCCGCACCGTCGTAGCCGCGCGAAAGGCCCTCGTTCATCCAGTCCAGGTGGATGAACCTTTTGAGGAAAGCAACGACGAAACGGGGCAGTTTCCTGCCCTTGAACTTGCTTGCAATGACCCGGTCCAGGTCAATCAGGCGGTCGTTGACTTCGGCATTTTCCATGATGGTCTCTTCGATAAACAAAGGTATGTAAATCTTTTCAAAGAGCAAAACAAATCCGTGCGCGCCGATTTTTTGTTACTTTTTGATTCATACGTGACATTCTCGCATGAGAACAAGAAGTAAATTTGTATTGCTGTAACTTGTGACCGATCAACCAATCTCATCAGTGATATGAAAAAAACGCTTCTTTTCTTGTCCGTGCTCGCCCTTTTCGGGTGCAGCAAGGCCGTCGACACCCCCATCCTCTCGATCGAGGGAGGCCAGGTGCAGGGTGTCACTACTGAAATCCCCGGCGTTCTCGTGTACCGGGGCATCCCGTATGCGGCTCCGCCCATCAGGGATCTGCGCTGGAAAGAACCCCAGCCGGTCGTGCCCTGGGACGGCGTGAGACTCTGCGACAAATTCGGCCACCCGAGCTATCAGGCCATCCAGTACCCCGGCGGTTATTTCACCGAGTGGGGCTACGGCGACGAAGCGCCCTACAGCGAGGACTGCCTCTACCTGAATGTCTGGACCAAGGCCTCTGGCCATCCCGAGCAGAAACTCCCCGTCGCGCTGTGGATCCACGGCGGCGGTTATCGTGAAGGCTGGGGTTCCGAGCCGGAGTTCGACGCCAAGGCCTGGGGTGAGAAGGATGTCGTCCTCGTGTCCATCAACTACCGTCTCGGCGTGTTCGGCTTCCTGACCCACCCCGAACTCTCCGCCGAGAGTCCGCACGGCGTGTCCGGCAACTATGGCATCCTCGACCAGATCGAGGCCCTGAAATGGATCAAGAAGAATATCGCCCAGTTCGGCGGCGATCCCGACAACGTGATGATCTTCGGCCAGAGCGCCGGCGCCGGCAGCGTGAAGACCCTCTGCGAGTCCCCGCTGGCCCGCGGCCTCTTCCACAAGGCCGTCATCATGTCCGGCGGCGGACTGACCGTCCCGCAGCCGGCTCCCGCAGCCGCTCCCGCCGGCCGTCCGGCCATGCCTGCAAGCATGACGCGCATGTTCCGTCCGACCAACATCAAGGAAGCCGAGCAGAACTGCAAGGAGATCC
>CAJOMY010000142.1 GCA_905235775.1 uncultured Bacteroidales bacterium
AGTGGAGGAAGATGGCCGGCTGCGTCACGCGGGTGGCGCGCAGGTCTTCGTCACTGCCCGTAAACATGATATCGGTGATGCGGAAGCCGAGGATTTCGTTGGCGCGCTCCATCATCGCGCGTGCCTGGACATTGCTCTCGTACAAGTCTTTTCCCATACCCGGGAACTGGGACCCCTGTCCGGGGAAAACGTATGCTCTCTTCATTTTCAAAAATCGTTTAGGGTTGTCGGCGCAAATTTAATAATTTTAAGTATATTTGCAGTCCGCTACGGATGCCCCTGTAGTTTAATGGATAGAATTTCGGATTCCGGTTCCGACGATAGGCGTTCGATTCGCCTCGGGGGTACGACCCGAAAGAGCTTGCACGGTGCAGGCTCTTTTTTTCTTCCCGGGCTCCCAGTTGTGTGGAAAGCCTGGAATTGTGTGTATCTTTGCATCGACAGGCAAGACACAGGAAGATGAATTCGATATTCACTGCATTGATGATCCCGCTGCTGGGCACGGCCCTGGGGTCGGCTTTTGTGTTCTTCATGAAGCGGGACATGCCGCCGCTGTTGCAGAAAGTCCTGCTGGGCTTCGCGTCCGGCGTGATGGTGGCGGCATCCGTCTGGTCGCTGATCATCCCCGCCATCGAGATGGGGGAGGGCGCTCCGGCCGTCGTGCCGCCGGCCGTCGGTCTGCTGGCCGGCTTCGCTTTCCTGCTGTTGATCGATTACATCACGCCGCACATCCACCCGGGCGGTGAGGCTGAGGGACCCCGGAGCCGTCTGTCCCGGACGGCCAAGCTGGCCCTGGCCGTTACCATCCACAATTTCCCGGAGGGAATGGCGGTGGGCGTGGCCATCGCAGGCGCGCTGACTGCCGACTTCAACATGGCCGGTGCGCTCGCCTTGTCGCTGGGTATCGCCATCCAGAATGTGCCGGAAGGCGCCATCATCTCCATGCCGCTGCGCGCAGAAGGCAACTCCCGCTGGAAGGCCTTCGGCATCGGCGCCCTGAGCGGTATCGTCGAGCCTGTCGGCGGTGCGCTGGTGCTGTTGCTGGCCACCGCCGTCCTCGGCATCATGCCGTATATGCTGGCGTTCGCCGCAGGGGCCATGCTGTACGTGGTGGTCGAAGAACTGGTCCCCGAGTATTCCCAGGGGACGCACTCGAACATCGGCACCATCGGTTTCGCACTGGGCTTTGCCCTGATGATGGTGCTTGATGTCGTGTTGGGCTAGGATCCGGAACTACCGGATGGCTTCCAGAAGCTGGTCGCAGATGCTCTGCATACCGGCGATGGAAGGGTGGCCGTTCTGCTTCTCGATGTCATGCAGTTCGATGAGCTGGACGCCGTAGTGCCCGCAGACGACCCGCATGGACTCGTTGATCTCTTCTCGCAGTTCGGAGTTCAGGATCGAGTAGAGCTGCGCCTTCGGGTAGCGCTTCTGGAGCATGTCCAGCAGGCAGGCCAGGGCCGGGCGGAAATTCTTGCAGTCGTCCTTTGTCCAGTCGGCATACTGGTATTCACCCACGGGCGAGTTCGCCCAGGCGTCGTTGGTGCCGCCGAATACGAAGATGATATCCGGCTCGCCGAGCAGGTCCACGCGGCTCGTGAAGGCCGAAGCGGAGGCGTCGCGCCGGAAGTAGCCGGTGCCGCAGATGGTCGTGCCGCCCCAGGAGTTGTTCTGCTCGAGCTGGTAGCCCATGGCCTTGATGTACAGGCTCCACCAGGTCTGGTCCACGGATTTGACATCATTGTTGGCGTCCGGATAGAAAGGCGCGTACCCCTCCGGGTTGTAGCCCTGATACGTCGAGTAGGAGTCTCCCAGGATGGAGACCCGCCGGGTCTGTGCCGAAGCGGTGAGCGTCGCGGCAAGCAGCATCGAAACAAGGATTATTTTTCTCATGACACAAAGATAAAATAGAATTTGTATTTTTGTTCCCCATGAAAGCGAATTCCATCCTGGCGCGCACCGTCCGCGCCGCACGTCCGGCCGACCTGCCGGCCATCCTGATGGTCCTGGAGGCCGCCCGGGGGATCATGGCCGCCAGCGGCAATCTGTCCCAGTGGCGGGCGGGGTATCCGGCGGAAGCCGACATCCTGCGGGATATGGACCGGGAGGGAGGCTTCGTCGTCCAGGAGGCGGGCCGGGTCGTCGCTTACTTCGCCTTCCTTCCTTCGCCGGAGCCCACCTACGCGACCATCCATGACGGCAGCTGGCTGGAGGACACACGGCCTTACCATGTCATCCACCGGCTGGCCAGCTACCCGGAGGTGCACGGCATTTTCCGGACCGTGCTGGACTGGTGCGCAGGCCGGGACCGCAACCTGCGCATCGACACCCATCGCGACAACCGCATCATGCAGCACTGCATCCTCCAGTATGGATTCCGGTACTGCGGCATCATCCATCTTGCGAACGGGGACGAACGCCTGGCCTATCAGCTTCCCGCCGGGTAGCGGCCCGCCCGGGATGTTTGCCGGACCGGCCATGCTGCATGCTTGGGAATTTTTTTGTAAATTGCCTGACAATATTCGAAAGAAATGGAAACGGTACTCTATATCCTTTTGGGCGTGGCGGCACTGGTCATCGCGGTGCTCGTCGTGGTGATCGTGCGCAAGGACGCCGAAGTCCGCACGGCCCAGGCCCTGCGGCAGAGCGATGCGGAAGCGAACGAAAAGGCGCTGCAGCTGCTCCGGCAGACGAACGAGGCGGCGCTCCGGCAGCAGATCGAAGGCATCCGGAGCCAGATGACGGCCGAGACGGAGAAGCTGCTCCGGCAGCGCGAGGAGTCCCTCTCCAAGAAAGCGGAGGAAACCTTCCAGACCATCTCCGGCAGCCTCGGCAAGGACCTGAAGGCCATGCAGGAGGCGTTCGATGCGCAGCGCAAGACCCAGACCGAGGGGAACGCCCGGGTCAAGGAAGCGATGGAACAGGCCGTCAAGAACCTGCAGCAGCAGACCTCCAGCATCGGCGCCAAGGCGGACAACCTGGCCTCGGCCCTGAAGGGCCAGAACAAGACTGCCGGCGGCTGGGGCGAAGTCATCCTCTACAACATGCTGGTGAACGAGGGCATGGTCGAGGGTCGCGACTTCGACCGCGAGGAGACGCTCCGGGACGCCCTCGGCCAGACCCTGCACAACGAGGACAGCAGCAAGCGCATGCGTCCCGACTATATCCTGCACTATCCCGACAGGACGGAGGTCATCATCGACGCCAAGGTGTCGCTGGACGCCTATTCCGACTGGTTCGCCGCCGGGGACGCCGCCGCGAAGGAAGCGGCCGCGCAGCGCAACCTGCAGGCCATCCGCGCTCAGATCAAGGACCTGTCCGGCAAGCGCTACCCCCACTACATCCGCGAAGGTTACAAGACGTTGGATTACGTGGTGATGTTCGTGCCGAACTACGGCTCGCTGCAGCTGGCCAAGTCGCTCGCACCCAATATCTTCAACGAAGCCTATGCGCAGGGCGTCCTGCTCGCGACGGAAGAGACGCTGATGCCCTTTCTGCGGATGATCCGCATCGCCTGGACCAATTACGACCAGGTCCGCAACCAGGAGAAGATCATCAAGGCCGCCCAGAACATGATCGACCGCGTCTATGACTTCTCCAAGGCCCATGCGACGATGGGAGAGAAGCTGCGCGACGCGCTCAAACAGTACGACGCGGTGTCCGCCAAGATCGACGAATCCGGTCCGTCCATCCTGACCTCGGCCCGGCAACTGATCAAGCTCGGCGTGCCGAAGAATCCGAAAAAGCCACTCCCGGAAGGAGAAGCAGATAACTGATTTGTATGAAGAAATACTTGATTCTGACGGCACTCTGCCTTTCGGCCGCTTTCCAGCCCCTGCTGGCGGACGAGGGCATGTGGCTGCCGGTGCTGATCTCGCAGCGCATCGAAGACATGCACTCACACGGATTCCGCCTCACGGCGGAGGATATCTACAGCGTCAACCAGGCCTCTCTCAAGGATGCCGTCGTCCTGTTCGGCTCCGGCTGCACGGGCGAGGTGGTCTCGCGCGACGGCCTGCTCTTCACCAACCACCATTGCGGCTTCAGCCAGATCCAGCAGCACAGCAGCGTGGAGCACGACTACCTCAAGGACGGCTTCTGGGCCATGTCCCGCGGCGAGGAGCTGCCCAACCCGGGCCTGACCGTCAGTTTCCTGGAGCGGATGGACGAGGTCACGGACGCGGTGCTGAAGGGTTATGTGCCGACGATGACCGAGGTGCAGCGCGACTCGCTGGTCAGGGCCAACGGTGATGCCATCGTCCGGCAGGTGGCGGATCCGGACAAGGGAATCCGTGCCCGCGTGGAGGCGCTCTACTATGCCAACCAGTATTTCCTCTTCGTTTACAAGGTCTACCGCGACGTGCGCCTGGTGGGCGCCCCGCCTTCGTCGATCGGCAAGTTCGGCGGCGACACCGACAACTGGATGTGG
>CAJOMY010000143.1:0-1306 GCA_905235775.1 uncultured Bacteroidales bacterium
CCGGTGCGCAGGAAACCGAAGCACCAGTAGAGCAGCGAGAGCACCATCGAGCCCACGGAGATGGCGCCGATCTGCGCGGCCGTGTCGCCGCCCAGATGCGGATGAAGAAATAGCGTTCCGCCAGCTCCTTGACGCCCGGCGTGGCGTCGGTCAGCAGCATCACGCCCTTGAAGAACGGCCACTGGAGCGCCAGGGCGGCGATGGCGGCGAGCAGGGCAAGCCCCATCCCGCGCAGGAAGATGCGTCCGCATTCCGCCGGGGCCTCCCGGCCGAAGGCCTGCGCCGTCAGCCCGCCCGTGCCGGTGCGCAGGAAACCGAAGCACCAGTAGAGCAGCGAGAGCACCATCGAGCCCACGGAGATGGCGCCGATCTGCGCGGCCGTGTCGCCGCCCAGATGCCAGATGCCCCGCCACGGCGGTATCCACCATGCCCACCAGGGGCACGGTGATTCCGGCGAGGATGCTCGGGACGGCCAGCCGCAGGATCTCGCGGTTCAGGCTCCTGTTCATCGGAATTTGCTGTCCTCCTCGAGCATGCCGAGGTAGGAATTGTAGCGTTCAGCGCTGATCCGGCCGTCCTCCAGCGCCGCCTTGACGGCGCATCCCGGCTCGTGCGTGTGCGTGCAGGGCACGAAGCGGCAGTCGTCCATGACGGCGAGCATCTCCGGGAAATACTTGGAGATCTCCTCCTTCTCCAGATCGACCAGCCCGAAGCCGCGCAGGCCCGGCGTGTCGATCACGAAGCCGCCCGAAGCGAGCCGGTACATCTCATAGAGGGAAGTCGTGTGCTTGCCCTGGAGGTGCGCCGCGGAGATCTTGCCGATCTTGGGGTCGAGCGACGGGTCGAGGGCCTTGATCACGCTGGACTTGCCCACGCCGGACTCGCCGGAGAAGAGGTTGATCCGGTCCCGGCAGCGCTCCCGCAGCGCGTCGATCCCCTCGCCGGTGCGTGCGGAGGTCTCCAGTACCGGATAGCCGGCCCCTTCGTATATCTGCCGGAAAGCGGCCACCAGCTCCGGAGCCTCTTCACGGTAGAGATCGACCTTGTTGAGGACGATCAGGACGGGAACCTTATAGACCTCGCAGGTCACGAGGATGCGGTCCAGGAAGGGAAGCTTGATCTCCGGGAACATCAGGCTGACCACGAGCACGGCCTGGTCGAGGTTGGACGCGATCACGTGGGACTGGCGGGAGAGGTTGGTGGAGCGGCGGATGAGGTAATTGTCGCGCGGGAGGACTTCCTTGATCACGGCGGGATGCTCCTCCGTGGGGGCCCCGTCGTGTTCGTAGCGGACGCGGTCGCCCAC
>CAJOMY010000143.1:1311-7279 GCA_905235775.1 uncultured Bacteroidales bacterium
GTGGCGCCGCTGCGCTCCAGCCGCACCCGGCCGCGCAGCACCGCCGGGAACAGCTCCCAGGCAGGCAGCGCACTCAGCAGGTAGTGGCTTCCCGCGTTCTTGACGACCGTCGCGATCCCTTCCATCCCGTACTACCTGGCCCGGCCGACCAGCTTCTCCGCGAAGCGGCGCAGGACTTCCATCTTGAGCGGGCCGAAACCGATGCCGGACACGGCTTCCAGCGCCCGGTCGGTGAAGCGGACGATCTCCGCCTTGGCGTCGGCGTCCACGCCGCAGGCCATGTAGATGTCCCGGACGGCCGTGATCTTGGCGCTCCTCTGCTCCGGCGTGTCCGCGGGCAGGGCGAAAGCCGACAGGAAGGCGGCCTTGTCGGACGTCTTCTCCAGGGTGCGGACGGTCAGCCAGCTCTTCTTGCCGTTGACGATGTCGCCGCCGATGGGCTTGCCGAACACCTTCTCGTCGCCGAAGGCGTCGAGGTAGTCGTCGGCCACCTGGAAGGCCATGCCGAGCTCATAACCGTAGTTGTAGAGGGCGTCGCTCTCCCGCGTGGAGGCGCCGCCGATGATGGCGCCCATCGCGGCCGAGCAGGCCAGCAGGACCGCCGTCTTGAGGCCGACCATCTTGTTGTAGTCCGCCATCGGCACTTCCGTCTCGGACTCGAAGTCCATGTCGTACTGCTGCCCGTCGCAGACCTGGGCGGCCGTGCGGGAAAACAGGGCCAGGACGCGGTCCATCACGGCCCTGGGCGCCCGGGCGATGCGCTGGTAGGCGTCGATCAGCATCACGTCGCCGGACAGGATGGCGGTGTCTTCGTTCCATTTCTTCCACACGGTCGGCATCCCGCGGCGCAGGGGAGAGCGGTCCATGATGTCGTCGTGCATCAGGGTGAAGGAGTGGAAGACCTCCAAGGCGGTGGCGGGAGAGAGGATCCCCTCGTCGAAGGTGTCGGAGAAAAAGGAGTATGCCGTCAGGCAAAGGCGCGGACGGATGCGCTTGCCGCCGATCTGGATCATGTATCGCAGGGGGTCGTAGAGTCCTGCAGGCTCCCGGGTGAACCGGATCTCATCGAACATCTGTCCGATGAGCGCATCGATTTCTGTTTCTTTCAGCATAGTTATGACAAATGTACATAAAAACTTGCGTTTTTATGCCAGTTGTATAAAAAACAAAGCGCTGATAAACCGCATCGGCCGTCCAGCACAGGGCGAAAAAGGCCAGCAGCGGCAGCATGGTTACGGCACAACCACTGTCGCTTTACTTGATCATATTTTTAGCCAAAAGGCCCAGGAAGAAACGTTCCGACGCGGTGAGGGTCTGGATGTGCCCCAGAAGGACAATGCTCAGACCGGCAAAGCGCTTGCATTCCGCCGTGAACTGCTGCAATCCCTCGGAACCGTTATAGGCCAGCGCGAAGCTGTCCCAGAAATGGACCATCTGGTCGGTGGTCATGTGGGGATCTCCTGCACCCGTTTCTGCTTGGAGAAGATGTTGCAGAAAAGGAACAGGTGCCCCAGGTCGAACATGGGGAGGCCATCCTCTCCCACCTGGGTCCACTGGGTGATATCAATTTCTTTCATACTCATAGCAGTACTCTTGTCATCTCGAAGGAGGCCGTGTAGGTGCCGCCCTCGTCATTCATGCGCAGCGCCGTCCACTTCATCTTTCCGTCCTGGATATCGATCTCCCACCACTCCCGCAGTTCGTCGCCGCCCAGGCCCGGCCGCCAGCGTGTACAGAGCAGGACGCCATCGACGAAATACTCATTGAGGATGTCTCCGCCGGGCACCCAGCTGTCACCCACCTTGTTGTAGTATTCGTAAGTGCCGTCCGCATTGTATTTCCAGCGGTGCACTTCGTCATCGTCATAATCGGACTGTTCGCTGGTCCTTCTCCCCTCCCAGGTGCCAACAATGTCCTTCCGGAAGTCTTTATCGACGCGCACCCAGCGCTCCCTGTATGCCTCGTGATACACGGGCTCGCCATTGATGAGGATGCTCCAGTCCGACAACAGGTGCAGGTCCTTCTCCGTGATGGTGGAGACGGTGAGCTCGAGGTTGTGCGTAACGGCATCACTCTCCCGGGCAGTCATCGTGACCTTGTTCCCGCTGATCTGGACATCTGCCGTAGTCTGGTCATTCCACGAATCGCTGTAGCAGTCAGCCATGCTGCCATATGCTTTGGTGGCAGACTCGAACGTGACTACCGTTTTCAGATTCGTGGGGGCCGGCACACCGTCCAGTTCGGCCACCATCCACTTTCCGATCAGCATGTCGGCCAAGGTTATTTCCTGCGTACAGGAAGCAAAAATGCCGATGCCGCTGACAAGCGCGGCGGCGAGGACTCCACTAACGATATTTTCCCTCATATTCATTCTACAAATCTCTAAATCATCACTTTAAATACTTCTGCCTGAGCTTTTCCTGATCTTTCTTAAGTGCAATCATTTCATTTTCTTTCCGCCGAAGTACACCTCAGCCGGTTTGTTGTGACTAAAGCCTTCGTGCTCCGCCGTGAGCAGGTCGTGGTCGAACACCAGGAAGTCGGCGTCCTTGCCGGGAGTGACGGAACCCTTCTTATCCTCGATGCCAAGCTGCTTTGCTCCGTTGATCGTAAACCCGAGCAGCATCTCTTCAATGTTCATTCTTTCGTCCGCAGGCGGGCATACGGTATCGCATCTTGAAAATTCATAATTCCTGGTCTTTTCGGTGATCTTTCGCGTCATACCGACTTCCATGCCAAGATACGGATTCCATGTCATAAAATCTTCAAAAACGATGTTGTCACTGGACCATGCAACCAAAGCTCCGCTGTCCCAAAGCGTTTTGCAACGGAACTGCTTGCATGCGCGTTCCATACCAAGCCATTGAGCGGCTTCATCCGGATTTCCGGCATGCCAGTGCGGTGTGAAGTTGGCAATCACGCCAAGCTTTGCAAACCTGTCAAGATCCGCGTCGTCCTGAATCTCCAGATGAGCGCAGGTAACCCGCACATGTAATTTGTCACCCAGCTCCTTTCTGGCCAATTCAACACCGTCCAGTACCGTGCGGGACGCGCGCTCACCGACCGTGTGAAGATGAAGATCCAGATTCGCATCGTTGAGATTCTTCAAAAGTTCACAGATCCCCTCTGCGGAAAAGGCGGTAGCTCCCGTCGTACCGACATCCACATACGGGGTGACCATGGCGGCGGTATGGATCTTCTGCGTTCCGTCCATGAATACCTTCATCGTATGGACCTTCAGGTGCTCCGTGTCGTATTCGCGATGGAAGTGTTTCACCGCCTCGAGGCCCTCCTCGGCATCCCGCTCCGTATTGACCACCAGGCTGCCGTCAACATAGACGGGAAGCTTTCCCTGTTCGTCGAGCGCCTTCAGGCGTTTATATACCTTCTCATGGAACTTCGGATCCCCCGGAAGACCTGAGTCAAAGACCGCGCACACGCCGTATTCGACAGAGAAATCGATCCAGCGCTTGAGACATGCGTCAACCTGCTCATCCGTCAGCGCCATCGAGCTGTCGAGGATGATCGGTACTTCCGCCGCGCCTTCAATACAATTTCCGGTCACATGTCCGTCCTTGCGCACATAAATGGCAAGTCCCGGGATGGGATCCGGCGTGTCGTCTGTAATGCCATGCCGCTCAAGGATCTTGGAGTTCACCCAGATGCTGTGCCCCTCCCCTTCCTGGATCTGAAGCTCGGCATCCGGACAGATCGCGTCAAGATCCTCCTTTACGATTTCCTCACCATTGAGGTCTTTTTTCTCCAGCAAGAATCTGTAACGCTTCTCGCCGGGATGCTCTTTGATATATTTCGCCATGATGTCCAGCGCTTCCTGTTTGCCGTTCGGTTCCAGGCGTTCTCCCATCGGTGCGTATTCAAACCCCACGGGAATAGTTACGTGGACGTGGCTGTCGATGATGCCCGGCATGATGAATTTGCCGCCGAGGTCCGTGACCTCTCCCTCATAGGCCGACAGGCCGGCCTCATCGCCCACATATACGAATTTTCCGTCCTTCACCGCCAGGGCGGTCGCCATGGGCTGGTTCTTGTCCGCCGTAAAGATTCTGGCGTTCTTGATGATCTTGTCTGCTTTCATAAGGGATGTTTTATGTTGGTTGAAATAATAATTATTGTGTCAATGTCAATAGTGATACCTCTTTTGCAGGGCGGCCATGAAGACTCCTCCGGTGACCGCGGCCATGAATTCGGCAAAGACGGCCGCACTCCAGATTCCGTCCACCCCGAACAGAAGCGGGAACAGCATCACGGCCGAGAGTTCAAATACAAACAAGCGCAAAAAGGAAATGAGGGCCGATACCTGTCCGTTGTTCAGCGCAGTAAAAAAGGCCGAAGTGAAAATCGCGATTCCCATGAACAGGAAGGCCAGGAAGGCGAAAGAGTAAATCCGGAATGCGTGGACAGCATCCGAGAGCAACTGTCCCCCGTCCCGCAGGAAAAGGGCGGAAAAAGGTCGGGCCAGCAACCCGGAGAGAACGAACATCGTGACGGATGCCACAACGATGATTTTTATGCTCCTCCTGCGCAGATTCCTGAGTTCACTGTGACCCTGTGCGCCGTAATGATAGCTGATGACCGGCCCGACGCCGTTGGAATACCCGACAAAAATCGCAGAGAAAATCTGGTTGACATACGTCAGCAGGCCGAAAATGATCACTCCGTTTTCCCCTGCATACCGCAGCAGCTGCACATTGTAGAAAAGCTCCACGAAAGATCCGGCGGCTTCCGCCATGAATTCCGACGAACCGTTGGCGCAGCATTTGACCAGCGCCTTGCCGTCCCATATCGGCTTCACCAGCTGCAGGACGCTGTCATTCTTCCGGGCGAAATAGAGAATCGAGAACACGCCCCCCACCAGCTGGGTCAGGGCCGATGCCGCAGCAGCACCGGCAATCCCCCACCGGAATACAATCAGGAAAAGCGCATCCAGCACCGCGTTGCAAAGCCCGGTTAAAATGGTAATGTAAAGCCCCAGGCGTGGTTTTTCCGCTGCGACAAAGAAAAGCTGGAACTCATACACCCATATCCAGGCAGGCAGCGCCAGGATGAAGATGCGGCCATACAGAACGCTGTCGGCAAGGAGTTTTCCCTCCGCGCCAAACATGCCGGCGATCCAGGGCATGAATATAAAGCCCAGCACCATCAGCACAACGCCCACAACGGAAGAAGCCAGCACAATCAGGGAAAACAGGCGCCTGGCCCGTACCGGGTTGTTCTCCCCCAGCGTCTTGGCCACCAGCGCGTTGCCGCCCACGCCGAACATATAACCGATCGTGCCGAGAATGTTCAGGACGGGCATGGGCATTATCAGCGTTAGCGCCGCAAATTCCGATTTCCCCGCGAAATTCGCAACAAAGAAGCCGTCCACCATGATGTAGAGCGATGCAAAGATGTTCATCGCAATGGCCGGCAGGGTAAACCGCAGCAATTTACCGCTTGTAAAATGCTCTGATAAATGAATCCGGGAAGCCATCAATTCATCTTTTTCCCGCCGAAGTACACCTCGGCAGGCAGGTTGTAACTAAAGCCTTCGTGTTCTGCCGTGAGCAGGTCCTTTTCGAACACCAGAAAGTCGGCGTCCTTGCCGGCGGTGATGGAGCCCTTGCGCGCTTCGATGCCAAGTTGCTTCGCGCCGTTGATGGTATAGCCCAGGATCATTTCCTCAATGTTCATTTTTTCACTGTAGGGAGGATTTTCCTCATTGGTTCTGTTGTATTCAGGCAGCCTGGTCTTTTCGGTAATATTGCGCGTCATGCCAATCTCCATACCCAGGTACGGGCTCCAGTTCATAAAATCGCCGAAAACGATGTTGTCACAGGACCATGTCACGAGCGCGCCGCTGTCCCAAAGGGTTTTACAGCGGAACGTCTTTGCACCGAGTTCCTCACCATGCAGGAGCGTATCTGTCTTCCTGTCCCCCGCATGCCACCATGGCGTATAGTTTGCAAAC
>CAJOMY010000144.1:0-6225 GCA_905235775.1 uncultured Bacteroidales bacterium
GTGCCCGAGGGCCTCCAGGCCCTGCTTGAGGGCGGCCATTCTGTCGAGGACGGCGGCGCGCTCCTCATCGGTCTTGTAGATGGGCACCATGACGACCTGGACGGGGGCGAGCTTCGGGGGCAGGACGAGGCCGTTGTCGTCTCCGTGGGCCATGATCAGCGCGCCCATCAGGCGGGTGCTGACGCCCCAGGAAGTGGCCCAGACATATTCCTGCTTCCCTTCCTTGTTGGTGAACTGCACGTCGAAGGACTTGGCGAAATTCTGGCCGAGGAAGTGGGACGTGCCGGCCTGCAGGGCCTTGCCGTCCTGCATCATCGCCTCGATGGTGAGGGTGTCCAGCGCGCCGGCAAATCGCTCGTTCGGGCTCTTGTGCCCCACGATGACGGGCAGGGCCATCACGTTCCGGGCGAAGTCTGCGTACACCTGCACCATCTCATGGGCCTTGGCCTCGGCCTCCTCGGCGGTGGCGTGGGCCGTGTGGCCCTCCTGCCAGAGGAATTCCGCGGTGCGCAGGAACAGGCGCGTGCGCATCTCCCAGCGGACGACGTTGCACCACTGGTTGCACAGGATGGGAAGGTCGCGCCAGGAGGTGATCCAGTTCTTGTACGTACTCCAGATGATGGTCTCGGAGGTCGGACGGACGATCAGTTCCTCTTCGAGCTTCGCCTCGGGATCCACCACCACGCCGCCCCCGTCGGGGTCGTTCATCAGGCGGTGGTGCGTGACCACGGCGCATTCCTTGGCGAAACCGGCCACGTGCTCGGCCTCGCGGCTGAAGAAGGACTTGGGGATGAAGAGCGGAAAGTAGGCGTTCTGGACGCCGGTGCGCTTGAACATGCCGTCCAGCGTGGACTGCATCTTCTCCCAGATGGCGTATCCGTAGGGTTTGATGACCATGCAGCCGCGCACGGCGGACTGTTCTGCGAGATCGGCCTTCAGGGCCAGATCGTTATACCACTGCGAATAATTCTCGGATCGTTTGGTAACCTCTTTTGCCATATGCTTGCTGAAAATGTGCGTTTTTTTTCGAAATTTGCATCTATATACTAATAATACCTTGCGGCATTATAATTGCAACCGCAAAGATAATAACTTTTATTTGATAGGAGACGAAATTATGAAACGGAGCACGACACGATTACTGCCGGTCCTTCTGGTCCTGGCGTCCTGTGGCACCCCTGCTCAGTATTCACAGCAGCGGTTCCCCGACAGCATCTATATGAACCCCGGGGAGGAGCCCCAAGTCGTCCGCCTGTACAGCGAGGAAGATTTCGAAAACATGGCGGCCGCCAATATCGCCCGCAGGCATGGCCGCGACACGCTGGTCGTCATTCTCGACGACCCGTGGGATTACGGCTGGTACGACCGGTATCGTTACTGTTCCCCCTGGGTCTGGGGCGGCTTCGGCTTCGGATTCGGCTCGTACTACTGGAGCCGCTACTACCGCGGCTGGTATGATCCTTTCGACTATTGGTACGGCCCGTACGGATACGGCTTCTACGGCAGCCTGTATGACCCGTGGCTGTTCGGCTGGTACGGACACCGGTATGGCTGGTACGACCACCCGTTTTATCCCGGCGGCTACTGGGGTGGCGGCAGTTATCGCGGACGCAACGTCGTTTACACGCCGCGCAACACCACGCAGAGTCCCCGCACCCGCGAGATGCGGCCCGGCAGCGGCCTGAACACCCGCTACGGTACGCCCGGCTCGGCCGGCAGCACCCGGATCGGCGGCGGCACCCGTCCCGCCATCCGGAGCTACTCCTCCGGCAGCGGTGCCTCCTCCGGGTCGAACGTCCGCACCCGCGAACAGGGCTACAACCCCTCCCGCAGCCGTGACGCCGGCAGCGGGACCCGTTCGGGCAGCAGCTCGTCCGGCACGATCCGGAGCTACTCTTCCGGCAGCAATTCGTCATCGGCTACGCGCAGTTACTCCTCGTCCAGCAATACCCGCAGCGCCGGCGGATCCTACGGCGGGGGTGGCGGCGCAAGCCAGTTCGTCCCACAGCGGTGGCGGCGGTGGCGGACGCAGCGGCGGACGCAGATAAGCCCTTCCGGCGTGTCTCCAAACCTGAATCCAGCCCTGTGTTTTAACCTCTAATCCGAAAAGAAGATGAAAAAGATACTGCTCGCATCGGCCATCCTGGCCGCTTCGATGACGGCTGCCGCACAGAACCTGTACGACGCCATGAGTTTCAGCCAGAACCAGTACTACGGCACCGCCCGTTCCATGGCCCTCGGCAATGCCATGACCGCCCTCGGCGGCGATCTGGGCTCCATCGGCATCAATCCGGCCGGCTCCGCCGTGGCGCCTTACAGTCAGTTCGCCATTACCCCGGGCCTGACGGTCTCCGCGGTCTCGTCCGCCTTTTCGCCCGAGGGCGAGAATGCGTTCGGCCTGTCCAACCGCCTGGGCAACACCCGGATGAACCTGCCGAATGTCGGCCTGTCGCTGAATTTCCAGACCGGCCGGCGGCACGGTCTCAAGGCCGTTTCGATCGGCTTCCTCTCGAACCAGACCAACAACTACCACTTCCTGTCCGAGGGCTTCGGCACCCAGGATCGCAGCTCCATGATCGCGGAGTTTGCCGACGCCGCGTTCGGATACGGCGAGAATGTCCTTCGGGAGTACAGCGCCTTCAACAACAGCAATATCCCCTGGGACATCCTGGCGGCCTACCAGGGCGGCATGTTCGGTTCATATGGCCGGGACGGCGAGTATGTCGGCGTCACGGAGACGTTCTCCTTCCCTGACGGCGACTACCACTACCTCGCCGGCCCGCTGGCCCAGAGCTCGTACCAGACCAAGCTCGGCAGCAAGAACGACCTGGTCGTGAACCTGGGCCTGAATTTCTCCGACCGCTTCTATCTGGGTTTCAACCTCGGCGTCCCGACGGCCCGCTACCGCTATCAGGAGTCCTTCTATGAGGCGGCCGTGAATCCGGACCGTTTCCTGATCCGCTACGACGACGGCCATGACACCTGTTTCCGCAACGGTACGTTCAACTATCAATATCTGGCCGACGTGGCCGGCGTCTATGCCAAGATCGGCGTGATCCTGCGCCCGGTGGACGGCCTGCGCCTCGGTGCGTCCTTCCAGACGCCGACGGCCTTCACGATCTCCGAGACCTGGATGTATTCCGCCTCGACGACCTTTGATGACAGCTACTACAACGACAGCGTCTCATCGCCCCAGGGAGAATTCTCCTATACCCTCCGGTCGCCGTACCGCGCCTCTTTCGGCGCCGCCTTCACCTTCGGGAAGCAGGGATTCATCAGCGTTGACTACGAGCTGGCCGACTACAGCGTCATGCGTTTCCGTTCCCTGCGCGAAGGCCGTATCGGCGAGGATGCCTTCGTGGCGCAGAACTGGGCCAACCGCTATTTCACCGGCGTCTCGCACGCCTTCCGGCTGGGCGCGGAACTGCGCCTCACCCCGGAATGGTCGCTGCGTGCCGGCTACAACCTCACCACCTCGCCCGAGCGCTGGTGGACGGCATCTGACGGCCAGCAGGTCACGGTGAACGACTTCTATGCGGATTTCGATTCTTACTTCAACCGGATCAAGAACCTCGTGACGCCGCACTACTACAACGACCGCTCGCACGCTTTCTCCGCCGGCATCGGCTATTCCTCGCCCGGCTCCTTCTTCCTGGATGCCGCCGTCCGCATGATCCGTTACCCGGTCTCGACCTTCGCACCGTATTTCGACTATGAGTGCTACGACAGCGCCGGTGATTTCAGGCTCGTAGAGGCCCCGCGCATCCAGAACCACCGGGATCTGTGGAACGTGTCCCTAACCTTCGGATGGAGATTCTAATATAATGGAATATACTGCAAAGCAACTGGCTGAAATCCTCCACGGGACGGTGGAGGGAGATCCCGAAGCCAGGATCTCGTCCTTTGCGAAGATTGAGCACGGCAAGCCCGGGCAGCTCTGCTTCTTCGCCAACCCCAAATACGAACAATATGTCTATACCAGCAGGGCCTCTGTCCTGCTGGTCAACCGTGATTTCCAGCCCAGCGAAGCCGTGAAGCCGACGCTGGTCCGTGTGGAGAACGCCTACAGCGCCCTGGCGGACCTGCTGAAATACACCTCCGAACAGAAGAAAAAATATCGTCGGCGCCGCTCGCTGCGCTCCCGGATCGCTTTCAGCGCCAGGCTGGGGCGGAGGGTGAGCGTGGGCGATTTCGTCACAATCGGCAAAGACTGCCGCATCGGCGAGGGGACCGTCATCCATGACAACGTGACCATCGGTGCCGGGACCGTGATCGGCTCCTATTGCATCATCTACCCGGGCGTGCACATCTTCCCGGGCATGGTGATCGGCGACCGCGTGATCCTGCACGCCGGTTGCATCATCGGGGACGACGGTTTCGGCAACGCCCCGCAGCCGGACGGCACCTGGCGCAAGATTGAGCACCTGGGCAACGTGGTCATCGGCAACGACGTGGAGATCGGCTCCAACACGACCGTGGACCGGGCCCCGATGGAGTCCACCATCATCGCGGACGGCGTCCGCATCGACAATCTCTGCCAGATTGCGCACAACGTCGTGATCGGTAAAAACACAGTCATTGCGGCGCAGACGGGCATCGCCGGTTCCACGACGGTTGGCGAGAACTGCATTTTTGCCGGCCAGGTGGGTATTACGGGCCACATCAAGATCGCCGACCACACCACGCTCGCGGCCAAGAGCGGCGTGATCGGCAATGTCCGCCAGCCCGGGGAGACCCTCTGGGGCATTCCCGCCATCAAGCACCGGATGTACCTGAAGGCGTTTGCCAAACTCAAACAGCTCGCGGAAGAGGAATAATCTCGTTTTTTTTCGTATCTTTGCCGCCCGAATGAAACAACAGACGCTATCCGCCGAGTATCGTTTTGAAGGACGCGGCCTTCATACGGGAAAATATGCCCACCTGACCCTCAAGCCGGCCCCCGTCGGTTACGGTATCCGTTTCGTCCGCACGGACGCGGGTGTCGAAGTTCCGGCTCTTGCATCCCACATCACGCGCACCGACCGCAGTACCACCCTCTCCGCCGGGGACGTTTCCATCATCACCGTCGAACATTTGATGTCAGCCCTGACGGGCCTGGGCGTGGACAATGCATGCGTGGAGATTGACAACGAGGAAGTGCCCATCCTGGACGGGAGTGCGGAGCGCTTTGTGCGCGCCATCGCCCCTGACGGACTGCAGGCGCAGGATGCAGAGCGCATCTGGCTGGAGTTCGACGGGCCCTTCGAGGTCTGCGATGAGCGGACCGGATCCCGGGTGCGCGTCGAACCGGCCGACACGATGTCCTTCGAGGCCACGTCGGACTTCAATTCCCGTATCCTCGGCATCCAGACGGCGCATTGGGAGGGGAACAGCGACTACGTGGCCCAGATCGCACCCTGCCGCACCTTCGTGTTCATGCACGAGCTGGAATTCCTGGCCGCCCGCGGCCTGGTCAAGGGCGGCGACGTGGACAACGCCATCGTGATCGTGGAGCAGCCCGTCTCCCCGGAGCGGATTGAAAACATGTGCCGCCTGTTCGGCCAGCCGTACCTGAAAGTGACCCCGCAGGGATATCTGAGCAACATCAAGCTGCACTTTCCGGACGAATGCGGCCGCCACAAACTGCTTGACCTCATCGGCGACATGCGCCTGATGGGCGGCTTCCCGAAAGCCAGAATCAGCGCCTTCAAGCCCGGCCATACCATCAACAGCCTGTTGTCCCGGGCGGCGCTCAACCATATCAAGAAGTAATACTATGACGAATATTCATCCTCTTGCCACCGTGCATCCCGGTGCCAGACTCGGCGAAAATGTCGAAGTCGGCCCCTACGCCTACATCGACGACAACGTCGAGCTTGGCGACAACACAAGAATCCTTCCCCACGCCACCATCTTCCCGTATGTCAGGATGGGCAGCAACTGCCAGGTCTTCCCGGGCGCCGTGGTCGGCGCCATTCCGCAGGACCTCAAGTTCGACGGAGAGGTGACCTGGGTGGAGATCGGCGACCGCGTGACCATCCGCGAGTGCGCCACCATCAACCGCGGCACGCGGGCGAGCGGGAAGGGCGTCACCCGCGTGGGCAACGATACGCTGATCATGTCCTACGTGCATGTGGCGCACGACTGCCGGGTGGGCAACCACTGCATCCTCGTGAGCTATGTGGGCATCGCCGGCGAGACCGACGTGGACGACTGGGCCATCATCGGCGGCAGCACCGTCGTGCA
>CAJOMY010000144.1:6256-9652 GCA_905235775.1 uncultured Bacteroidales bacterium
CTGGTCAGCGGCGGCAGAGCCGTAAACAAGGACAGCCCGCCGTATTCCATCTGTGGACGCAACCCGATTTGCTATTCCGGCATCAACATCGTCGGCCTGCGCCGCCGCGGCTTCGACTCCGACGTGATCCGCAACATCAAGGACATCTACGACACGATTTACTTCCAGGGGCTGAACAACGCCGACGCCTGTAGCAAGGTGGAGGCCGGGTTCCCGCAGTCCGTGGAGCGCGACACCATCCTCGACTTCATCCGCAATTCCAAGCGCGGCATCGTCCGCGGCATGGAAATGGTCACCAAAGGCCTGGACGCGGAGTAGGGGATGGCAGCTCCGACCCTTACCGTCGCCTGGTTCCCTCCGACAGAATACTTTGCGCTGCTCGCAAAGTATTCTGTCGTTTATGTCGAGGCGTGCGAGCACTACCAGAAGCAGTCCTGGCGCAACCGCTGCCGCATCTGCGCGGCGGACGGCGCGCAGACGCTCCATTTCCCGGTGCGCCACCGGGACGGTTGCTTTCATCTGCCGATCCGGGAGATCGAAGTGGACTATTCCACGCCCTGGGTGGAGAAGACGGAGCGCTGCATCGATACGGCCTACCGCTCGTCGGCGTACTTCGAGTACTACCGTGACGAGCTGTTCGCCATCCTGGACGCGCAGCCGCGGACGCTCTGGGAACTGGATATGGAGGTGATTGCCTTCTTCCTGCGGAAAATCGGCCTGCGCACGCAACTCATCCCCACGGAGGAGTATGCCCCGGAGCACGTGGACATCCATCCGAAGCGGCCGAACGGCATCCTGCATGAGCTGGGAGCCGACCGGCCGTATTACCAGGTGTTTGCGGACCGGAACGGCTTCATCCCGGGCCTGTCCGTGATGGATTTGCTCTTCAACGAAGGCCCCGCTTCGCTGGATTATCTGCGATAGACGCCGGTTTACTCCGAATCGGGCGCCTGGTAGGCCCAGACCATGGTTCCCATCCAGTCCCGTCCCATCTCGCTGGACAGGATGCCCTGGAGGATGATACGGTCTTCCTCATGGGTCAGCTGGGACTTGATGAACGTATGGTCGGCTTCCTGGACGCTCTTGGAGAAGTAATCGATGAACTGGACCTTGGCGTCGTAAAGTTTGCCGAAATAGGTCGGCAGGTCGTTTTTCTTGACGAAATGGGCGTCCATGTATTCCTCCATCGCCTCCTGGACGGCCTCGTCCTGGATATTGACGATGAGCTCATACTGGAAGGTGCACTTGAGATCCTTGTCCAGGTTGCAGGAAGTGAAGGCTCCCAAAGCGAGGAAGCCGGTGATCAGCAGGGAAATGAATCGGCGCATAGTTTTAAAGTTTTGGCAAATATACAAAAAATACCTATCTTTGCGACCGTGTTTGAGATGGAAGGCCCGGGAAGGTCTTCCTTTTTATTTGGATATGGACAGAAAAGAATTCGAAAAAGTGGTGGAGAAGGCCGTCGCGGAGCGCGGCTGCTCCCTGGTGGACATCCTGTTCAACGATGACGACAACGTGTTTGAAGTCACCATCGACAAGGCGGATGCCGACGTGGACCTTGCGGACTGCGAGTATGTACACCGGGCCGTACTGGCTGCCTTCGACCGCAACATCGAGGATTATGCCCTGACCGTCGGTTCCGTGGGGATCGATGCCGCCGAGGCGGACGAAATGCTGAAAACAATCAAAGAATAAACGACAATAATGGAAAAGGAAAAAGTGATTACGCTCATTGACGCGTTCAAGGATTTCAAGGAGGAGAAGAATATCGACCGGCCTGTGATGATGCAGGTCCTCAAGGATGTCTTCCTGACCCAGATCGCCAAGACCTACGGTTCGTCCGACAACTTCGACGTGATCGTCAACGTGGACAAGGGGACCTGCGAGATCTACCAGAACTTCGATGTCGTGGAGGAGGTGGAGAATCCGAACGCCGAGATCACCATCGAGGGGATCCGTGCGGACGGCGGCGACGCCGACGACTACGAGATCGGCGACCAGTATGCCAAGAAGCTGCCGCTGACCGCCTTCGGCCGCCGCGGCATCCTCAACATCCGGCAGAACCTGCAGGGCCGTATCATGGATATCGAGAAGGCCAACGTCTTCAAGAAATACTCCGAGAAGGTGGGTGAACTGTTCTACGGCGAGGTCTATCAGACCTGGTCCAAGGAAGTGCTCATCCTCGACGAGGACGGCAACGAACTGCACATCCCGAAGAGCGAGCAGATTCCCGGCGAGCGCTTCAAGAAGAGCGACTCCGTCCGCGCCGTCATCAAGAGCGTGGAGATGAAGAACAACACCACGCCCTACATCACCCTCAGCCGCGTGTCGGGTGACTTCCTGGAGCGCCTCTTCGAGCAGGAGGTCCCGGAGATTGCCGACGGTCTGATCACCGTCAAGAAGGTGGTCCGCGTCCCGGGCGAGCGCGCCAAGGTGGCCGTGGAGTCCTACGACGACCGCATTGACCCGATCGGCGCCTGCATCGGCGTCAAGGGCGGCCGCATCATGGGCATCGTGCGCGAGCTGCGCAATGAGAACATCGACGTGATCCAGTGGTCCCAGAATCCGAAACTGATGATCCAGCGGGCACTCAACCCCGCCGTGGTCTCCTACATCGAGATGGGCGAAAGCGCCGACGACAAGGTCAAGGTGTTCATGCAGCCCGACCAGGTCAGCAAGGGTATCGGCCGCCACGGTGTGAACATCCAGCTGGCCGGCATGCTCGTCGACCGCGAGATCGAGGTGTACCGCGAACTTCCGAAGGGCGAGAGCAGCGACGAGGAGGACGTGCTCCTGAGCGAGTTCTCCGATGTCATCGACCAGTGGATCATCGACCGCCTCGAGGCGATCGGCTGCGACACGGCCAAGAGCGTGCTCGCGCTCTCTTCCGAGGACATAGCCAAGCGTGCCGATCTCGAGGACGAGACCGTCGAGGAAGTCCGTAACATCTTGAAAGCAGAATTCGAAGACTAGACAGAATGGCAGATATCAGAATCAGTAGACTACTCAGACAGTTCAACATCGGACTTGACGACCTGGTGGACTTTCTCCAGAAAGAGGGCGTCGAGGTCGATGCCAATCCCAACGCCAAGGTTTCCGACGAGCACCTTCCGGCGCTGAACAAGCAGTTCGGCAAGGACCTGGAGCTGAAGCAGGCCGCCGACAAGGTTGAGGTCAAGATTACCGAAATCCTGGAGAAGAGCGGCCGCCGCTCTTCCCGCGACCAGGCGGACGACGAGGAAGAGCTTGAGCAGGAGACCATCATCAAGAGCAACACGTTCATCAACGCCAAGAAGGATGTCGCTCCGCAACCCGAACCGGAGCCCGTGGCCGCCGCCCCGGAGCCGGAACCCGTCTTTGCCATTCCGGAGCCGGAACCTGCAGTCCCGGCTCCGG
>CAJOMY010000145.1 GCA_905235775.1 uncultured Bacteroidales bacterium
CCGCCGCTTCCGCGGGCACGACCCCGATCCGCAAGCCCTTCTCAAGAAACTGGAAATCATATAGACAGCATGAAACCGATCATCACCCGCTTCACCGACAACGACCTCTACACCTTCACCTGCCAGTACTACATCCTGGAAACTTACCCGCGCGCGGAAGTCGAGTACACCTTCTATGACCGCAACCACCAGGTCTATCCGCCGGGCTTCGACAAACTGCTGCGCGAACAGATCGACCACCTGGCGGAGGTCACGATCACCGACGAGGAGATCGAGTTCATGAAGACGCGCTGCGTCTATCTGCCCCTGTGGTACTTCACCTTCCTGCGCGGCTACCGCTTCCGCCCGGGCGAAGTGACCATCCATCAGGATGAAGGAGGCCACCTGGAGATCAACGTGCGCGGCAAATGGTTCTCCACCATCATGTGGGAGATGCCCATCCTGTCCTGCATCAGCGAACTCATGCACGGGCTGCGGGGCGATTTCGAGCGCTACGACGCCGCCCACGAGGAAGCCAAGGCCCGCGCCAAGACCGAGCGCATCTTCGGCTCCGGCCTGGTGCTCGGCGACATGGGCACACGCCGCCGCTTCAGCCTCGCCCACCACGAGATGGTGGTCCGGGTGATGAAGGAGGTCTATGACTCCCGTCCCGACTGGCCGGGCCGCTTCACCGGCACGTCCAACGTCTATCTGGCGATGAAATACGACTGCGTACCGCTGGGCACGATGTCCCACCAGCTCATCAGCTTCGAGGAGAACGTCAGCGGCGTGTTCGAGTGCAACTTCAATGTGATGAAGAAATTCAGCGACGTCTATGACGGCGACAACGGGATCTACCTCTACGACTGCTTCGGCGACGAGGTCTTCTTCTCCAACCTCTCCAAGCGCATGGCCATGATGTACAAGGGCCTGCGCGTGGACAGCGGCGACGAGTTCGAGCAGACGGAAAAGATCATCGCGAAATACAAGTCCCTGGGCATCGACCCCGCCACCAAGCAGGTCTGCTACTCCAACGGCCTGGACATCGACAAGGCCATCCGGATCCACCGATACGTCGCCGGCCGGGTCCAGGACTCCTACGGCGTGGGCACTTTCCTGACCTGCGACGTGACCGGCGCCGACCCGATGAACATCGTCGTCAAGCTCACCCGCGGCCGCATCACCGAGCTGCGCGAATGGCACGACTGCGTCAAACTCTCCTGCACCCCCGGCAAGATCCTCGGCAACCCTGAGAAATGCGCCTACCTGGCCTCCCTCCTTGCGCCGTAAACGGTCCGGACGGTTTAAGCGACGCTTAAACCGTCCCCTGCTCGAGCATTGCCTGGGCGACCTTCATGAAGCCGGCGATGTTGGCGCCCTTCACGTAGTCCACGCTGCCGTCCGGCTGGGTGCCGAACTTGACGCACTGCTCGTGGATGGACTTCATGATGAAGTGCAACTTCTCATCGACCTCCTGGCCGCTCCAGCTGATGTGCTCGGCGTTCTGGGTCATCTCCAGGCCGGAAGTGGCCACGCCGCCGGCGTTGACCGCCTTGCCCGGGGCGAAGAGAATGCCGCTGTGCTGGAAGAAGTGGATGGCGCCGGGCTGGCAGCCCATGTTGGACACTTCGCAGCAGCACCAGCAGCCGTTCGCTTTCAGTTCTTTCGCATCGTCCTCGGACAGCTCGTTCTGGAAAGCGCACGGCAGGGCGATGTCGCAGGGCACGCTCCAGGCCTTCTTGCCGGGGGTAAACTGTGTCTTGTCCGGGAAGCGGGTCGCCATGTCCTCCACGCGGTCGCGGTTGGAGGCGCGCATGACGAGCATGTAGTCGATCATCTCCTTCGTGATGCCCTCCGGGATGGCGCAGACGCCGTCCGGGCCGGAGATGGCCACCACCTTGGCGCCCAGTTCAAGCGCCTTGATGGCCGCACCCCAGGCCACGTTCCCGAAGCCGGACAGGGCCACCCGGCAGCCCTTGATGTCCTTGCCGGCGTGGTGCAGCAGGTTCTGCGTGAAATACAGCGCGCCGAAGCCGGTGGCCTCCGGGCGCAGGATGCTGCCGCCCCAGGTGGAGCCTTTGCCGGTCAGCACGCCGGTGTTGTATTCGCGGGCCAACTTCTTGTACATGCCGTAGAGGAAGCCGATCTCGCGGCCGCCCACGCCCACGTCGCCGGCCGGGATGTCCTGGTCGGGGCCGATGCACTGCCAGAGCTCCAGCATGAACGCCTGGCAGAAGCGCATGATCTCCGCATCGGTCTTGCCCTTGGGATCGAAGTCGCTGCCGCCCTTGGCGCCGCCCATCGGGAGCGTCGTGAGGGCGTTCTTGAAAGTCTGCTCAAAGCCGAGGAACTTCAGCATCGAGGGGTTCACCATCCGGTGGAAACGCAGGCCGCCTTTGTAGGGGCCGATAGCACTGTTGAACTGGATGCGGTAGCCGGTATTGGTCTGGACCTCTCCCCGGTCATCCACCCAGGTGACGCGGAAAGTGAAGATGCGGTCCGGCTCGACCATGCGCTCGACAATCTTCGCCTGTTCGAATTCAGGATGCTGGTTATACACTTCCTCGACACTCTCGAGAACCTCCTGTACCGCCTGGAGATATTCTTTCTCTCCCGGATACTTGGCCTGGAGACGGGCCATGATGTCTTGTGTCTTCATGGTAAAAGATCAATGTTATTCGTTTTGTGGTTGTGTGTTTATTCTACTTCCCAGGTGGAGCCGCTGTGCAGCAGCTCGTCCACGCTGTGGATCTTGGACTTGGCCATCACTTCCTTGACCTGGTCGCGGACGCCGTCGTCGTAGGTGATGTCCCGGACGTCGCGGATCACGCCGAGGGCCACCGGCAGGTCCGGGCCCTTCATGTCGGCGAGCGCCATGTGCAGGCCGATGTAGTCGGTGTGCGCATCGTGCACGAGAATATCATCCTCCGTAAAGCCGCCCTCGCCGATGCGCACGGAGCGGATCTTCTTGCCGTCGTAGATCAGGCCCCGGTCGCGTTCCCTGCCGAAGATCATCTTCTCGCCGTGGCGCAGGACGATCGTATGGTCCGCCTTGACGGCCGGGTCGGACAGGGCCTTGTGCGCCCCGTCGTTGAAGATCACGCAGTTGGTCAGCATCTCCATCACCGAACAGCCGTCGTGCAGGGCGGCCGCCGTCATGATCTCCTCGTTGAGCTTCAGCTCCACGTCCAGGCTGCGGGCGAAGAAGGTACCTTTGGCGCCCAGCACGAGGGAACCCGGATTGAACGGGTGTTCCACCGTGCCATAGGGCGAGGTCTTGGTGATGGCGCCGAACTTGGAAGTCGGGGAATATTGCCCCTTAGTCAGACCGTAGATCTGGTTGTTGAAGAGGATGATGTTGATGTCGATGTTGCGCCGGATGGCGTGGATGAAGTGGTTGCCGCCGATGGCGAGGGCGTCGCCGTCGCCGCAGGCCTGCCAGACCGTCAGCCAGGGGTTCGCCACCTTGATGCCGGTGGAAACCGCCGTGGCGCGGCCGTGGATGCTGTGGAACCCGTAGGTGTCCATGTAATAAGGAAGCCGGGAGGAGCAGCCGATACCGGACACCACCACGTAGCGTTCCTTGTCATAACCCAGCGCCTGGCTCACTTTGGGGAGCGCGCGCTGCAGGGCGGCCAGCACCGCGTGGTCGCCGCATCCGGGGCACCAGCGGACCTCCTGGTCGCTCTTGAAATCCTTGAAAGTCAGTGTTGCCATGATGCTACATCTCCTGTTGGATGGCCGCGACCAGCTCGCTCACGAGGAAGGGCTGGCCCTGGATCTTGTTGAACTTGCGGATGTCCCTGCCGGGGAATTGTGCCCGGAGGTAATCCGCGAACTGCCCGCTGTTGAGCTCGCAGACGAGGATCTTGCCGAAGCGGGAGAAGACCTCCCCGGTATTGGCGGGAAGCGGGTTGATGTAGTCGAAGTGGACATAGGAGACGATTTCGCCGATCTCCCGGACCGCAGAGAGGATGTGGCCGTAGGTGCCTCCCCAGCCGACCACCAGCAGGTCGCCGGCGTCGGGGCCGTTCAGCAGTTCCAGGGCCGGCAGGTCACGGGCGATGCGCGCCACTTTCCCGGCCCGTTCGGCCACCATCAGCGCATGATTCGCAGGGTCGGTGGAGAGCACGCCGGCGTGGTTCTTCTCCAGGCCGCCGACGCGGTGCTCGAAGCCCCGCTG
>CAJOMY010000146.1 GCA_905235775.1 uncultured Bacteroidales bacterium
GGTCGATCAGGTAGCGGACCGGCACTCCGTGTTCGTTGGCCAGGGCGCAGGCTTGCCGCTTGGTGGTGCGGACAAAAATCATTCCCGGGATCAGCGGCTTCTCGTATTTCGCGCGTCAGCGCGTCCGGGAACGAAGCTCGGTCGGCAGAAAACTCTCCGCTCCCAGGCTGCCGAGCCGCTCGCGCACGCCCAGTTCCGCCCCGCAGCGCGTGTGCGCGGCGAACCAGCAGGTCTGATTGGTACGGAGGTGGGCCATGGCTTCGGGAATCAGAATATCTTGCCGCCGACGATGCGCAGGAAGGTCTGCCCCAGCACCCGGAAATCAAACAGGACGGAGTGTTTCCGGAGGTAGTAGAGGTCGAGGTCCAGGCGCGTCAGCATCTTTTCCAAGGTGTCGGTATATCCGTTGTACAGGGTCGCATAGCTGGTGACCCCGGGACGGATCTGGTAGAGGTACCGGTATCGCGGATTCTTTTCCATGATACGGTCAATGTAGAATTGGCGCTCCGGGCGGTAGCCGATGAAGGACATGTCGCCGCGGAGGACGTTCCAGAGCTGCGGGAGCTCGTCGAGGTGGTGCTGGCGGATGAACTTGCCCACGCGGGTGAGTCGCGGGTCGTCCTCGCCGGCATAGAGGCGCGGGATGCCCATGGATTCGGCGTCGCGTCGCATGGAGCGGAACTTGAGGATCTGGAAAGGCTTGCCGCCCCGGCCGATCCGCTCCTGGGAATATAAAACGGGGCTGCCGTCCTCCAGGAAGACGGCAAGGGCGCAAATCAGCATCAGGGGAAAGAAAACGACGAGCAGAACGCCGGACAGGACAATGTCGAAACTTCGTTTCAGGATCTTGCCCGAGCGGGACATCATGTTGTCTTCGGGGATGGCCTCGGGCTCCTGAGGCTCGTAATCTCCCGCCCCGTCCTTCGGGCCGCCTCCGCCTTTCGGGAACAGGACGCAGTCGATGCCGCCGAGGCGCCATTGCAGGGCGTCCATGGCCTTGTCGCCGGCTTCACAATAATAAACGATAAATCCCCGGATGACCTTCCGGTCCATCTCGGGCTTGCGGGAGAGCAGCCCCAGCAGGTTATAGCGGCCGGTCGACTTGGCGCATTCCGCGAAGCGGGCGGCTTCTTCGTCGTCCCCATAGACCAGGGTGTTGGGACGCACGGAGAGCTCTTTTATCTCCAGGGCTTCCTCCCGCGTCCGCGCGATGAAGGCGCGGACGCTGAAAATCAGCACGTAGGAAAAGAGCGAGTCCGACATGATGGCCAGAACGATGAGCGTGGTCTCCGAGAAGCTGCCCTTGTCCAGAAACATCAGGGCCGTCAGGAGGGCCTCCTTGATGGTGATGGTGATGATGAGCCGGTCGGTGGCCCAGTAGGAAGCCCCGACGCTTCTGTTGCGGAAACTGCCGGAAAGCAGCTGCCCCAGCAGGGTGAATGCCATCGCGCAGCCGACGTAAAGAAAGAAGTGAAAAGTGAATCCGTAGATCGGTGCGGAAAGCCAGCGGACAAGCAGGAAAGCAAAAAACGAACCCAGACACGAGAGCAGGGCGTCCTGGAGAATAGGAGATCTGGAAGACGTAGGGGTGTCTTTTTGCACACTATTCATTTTACCGTATGTTTAGCTCGTTTTGCAAAAGTAGAAAAAATTCCGCAAACATGTGCGCGTATGCGTAAAAAATATCAAGGAAACGGCCCGTTTCGGGTCCGTTTCCTTGGAAAAATGGATAATCGGGGGAGGGATTACTCGGCGGCGGCTTCAGCCTCGACGAGCACCTTGACCTTGGCGAAGACGCCCTTGTAGCACTTCACCTTGCCTTCGAACTCGCCGGTCTCCTTGATCTCCGGGACGGTGACGTTCTTCTTGTCCACCTCGACGCCGGCGGCGGCGAGTGCGTCGGCCACCTGGGCGGCGGTCACGGCGCCGTAGAGCTTGCCGCTCTCGCCGACTTTGGCGGTGAGCTTCACTTCCACGGCCTCGATCTTCGCGGCGACGGCCTGGGCGTCAGCGACCAGCTTGGCCTCCTTGTGGGCGCGCTGGCGGAGGGTTTCGGCGTGCTGCTTGAGCGCGGACGGGGTGCCGACGGAGGCGAAACCCTGCGGGACGAGATAATTGAGCGCGTAACCGGTCTTGACTTCCACCACATCTCCGGCCTCGCCGAGATTGGCAACTTCTTTCTTGAGAATGATCTTCATAACGCTTCAATTATTTGAGGAGGTCGGTGACATACGGGAGAAGGGCGAGGGAGCGGGCACGCTTGACGGCCTGCGCGACCTTGCGCTGGAACTTGAGGGAAGTGCCCGTGATGCGGCGGGGAAGGATCTTGCCCTGCTCGTTGAGGAACTTCTTGAGGAACTCGGGGTCCTTGTAATCGACATACTTGATGCCGGCTTTCTTGAAGCGGCAGTATTTCTTCTTGCGAACCTCTACGGTAGGAGGGTTCAGATAACGGATTTCGTTGTTGTTTGCCATAATGGTTCCTCCTGATTATTCTTCGGTTTCAATCTCTTCGGCTTCGGCCTTGGGCGCCTCTTCCGGCTGCGGGGCGGCTGCGGCAGCGGCCTTGGCGGCGCGGGTCTGGCGACGGTGCTCGGCGTAGGCGACGGCGTCCTTGTCCAGGGCGACGGTGAGGTAGCGCAGGATGCGCTCGTCGCGGTGATACTGGGTCTCGAGGGTGGTCACGAACTGCGGGTCGGCCTTGAACTCGATCAGGTAATAGAATCCTGACGTCTTGTGCTGGATGGGGTAGGCAAGCTGCTTGAGTCCCCAGTCCTCTTCGTACACGATCTCTCCTCCGTTGTTGCGGATGAGCTGGGTGTACTTGGCAACCGCTTCCTTCATCTGGGTGTCAGACAAAACGGGAGTTGCAATGAAAACGGTTTCGTACTGTTTGATCATTTTGTCAATAATTATAAATAAATACACAATCCCTTTTGAAAAGGGGCTGCAAAGATAGAAATATTTTTTGGAAATGCAAAGCGTTCACGGCTTTGCCTGGGGGGCGTACTGGGTGGCGATCCACACCCTGGGCGTCATGCCGACGACCTTCTTGAAGGTGATGTTGAACGGGGAGGCGCCCGGGAAGCCGCAGGCGCGGGCCACCTCGTCCTGCCGGGCGTCGGGATGTTCGCGGAAGTACTGCTGGGCAAAATCGATGCGCAGGGCGCTGACCAGGTCCGGGAAAGCCAGGTTGTAGGTGCTGTTGACCAGCCGGGAAATGTAGGTCTTGTTGGTGTGCAGCCGCATGGAGACCTCTTGCAGCGTGACGCCGGGCTCCAGGAATCCCTTCTCCCCGAAGATATGACGCTCGAAGCGGGAGCGGAGACTGTCGTCGTCCCAGGATTTGGACACGGCGGCGTAGATGTGGGCGGCCGGCGAGCCATGGACGTCATCCGGGTTCTGTCCCTGGCGGAACGTTTCGAGCTGCTGCCGGTGCAGGATCTTCTCCTGGGTGGCCTGCAGGACGCGCGCGTCGGTCCCGGCCACGAGGTCCGCGAGCATTTCCTCTTCCGCTTCGGCTTTGCTGCGGGCGTCGTAGTTGTAGCGGAACGCGCGCTGCATCTCCCGGATGGTGACGGAGCGCTTGGCGCCGAACAGGGCCACGTACGAGAACAGGAAGACGCCGACCGTCAGGCCGGCGGACAGTGCCAAGGAGATCCAGGGGTGGCCCATCAGCCATTCGCGCGGCAGGAACGCCTTGGCCATGACCAGGACCAGGGAGAAGACGATCAGGAAGAACTGGATTTCGATGAGGCGGATATGGCTGCCCTGGAAGAACTTGAGAAAATGTCGCGGCCGCAGGTTGTTCCGGACCATGAAGCGGATCAGGAAGACGGATACGAACAGGAACTCGGCGATCAGGACGGCTTTGCAGGCGGTGGCCGAGATGAAGCGGTAGGCGCAGGCGAGCGTGTCCGTGCTGCGCAGCTCCGCGTCGTGACCGCCGGCTAGCCTGTCGCTCAACATGCCGGCGATGCGCGCCGGGCCTGCCAGGACGGCGATGAACAGGCAGGACGAGAAGAGTACGGCGGGAAGTGCGACCCAGATGAAACTGGACGATTTCATCGGCGCATCCGAGCGCAGGCGCCGGAGGTAGATGCTGCTCAGCGGAGCGACGCCGGGGAGCGCCAGCATGGCGGT
>CAJOMY010000147.1 GCA_905235775.1 uncultured Bacteroidales bacterium
AGGTTTTTCAACCGTTCTCAGCTGTATATCCTGGTCGCAAATGGCCGAATAGGTGAGCCCCAAAAATGAAGCAGGTTATTTTTTAACAATTACTAAAAAGAAAAACTGCTATTTACAAATAATACACACAACGCGTCCGAATACGTCCCTGATTATGCAAAAACGCGATAGCTTCTTTTTTTTATCAAAATGGGGTGAAAATGAAACAATTAATTCTTATCTTTGTAATGAGACAAATCTTCAACACTTTAAAACATTAAACCATGGGTAAATTTGTTGTTTCCGTCCGCAAAAACGGCGAGTTCCAGTTCAACCTGAAGGCCACCAACGGCCAGGTCATCCTTTCCAGCGAGGGCTACAATACCAAGGCTGCCTGCCTGAACGGTATCGAGTCCGTCAAGAAAAACGGCCCCGTCGCCGAGCGCTACGAGGTCAAGGAAGCCAAGAACGGCAAGCCTTTCTTCAACCTGAAGGCCACCAACGGCCAGGTGATCGGCTCCAGCCAGATGTACGCTTCCGAGCGGACGATGAAGCAGGGCATCGCCTCCGTGATGCGCAATGCCGATTCCCCGGTGGTTGAGGAGATTTAAGTATCATCACACAAGCTGAAATCAAACGGATCCGTTCGCTTCGCGAGAAGAAATTTCGCGAAGCGTATGGTCTTTTTGTCGTAGAGGGGGAGAAAATGGTCCGGGAGGCGCTCCTGTCCGGTTTCGATGTGGTGCAGGTCTTGCGCCGCGAAGACATCGGCGAGGCGGCCATGGCCCGCATCAGCCAGCTTTCGACCCCTTCTCCCGTGCTGGCCGTCGTGGCGCGTCCCGCACCGGCGGAAATCCCGTCCCCGGGCGGTCTCTGCCTGGGGCTGGACGGCATCCGCGATCCGGGCAACCTGGGCACCATCCTGCGCATCGCCGACTGGTTCGGCGTGGAGACGGTGTATGTCTCCGAAGACTGCGTGGAGTTGTATAATCCCAAAGTCATCCAGGCGTCGATGGGATCCATTTTCCGGGTTCGCGTGGTGATGGCGGAGCTGGCGGTCCTGGCCCGGCGTTTCCGGGCGGCCGGCATGCCGGTCTACGGGACTTTCCTGGACGGGAAGAACCTCTACGGGGAGTCGCTGGGACGGGAAGGGCTGGTGCTGATGGGCAGCGAGGCGAACGGGATACGGCCCGAGGTGGCTGCAGAAGCGGACCGCCGCCTGTTGATCCCCTCGTTCGGACGCTCCGCGCGCGAGACGGGCGAGGGCACGGGCGCCGAGTCGCTCAATGTGGCCGCAGCGACGGCCATCACCCTTTCGGAGTTTAGGAGAAGATGAAACGCTCTTTGTTGATAATCATATCGTTGCTGGCCATCACCTCGTGCAGTACTACTAAGCTGGTTCCCGAGGGGTCGTATCGTCTGGTGAGCAACACGGTGAAATTCGAGGGGGAGAAACTCTCGTCCGCGGAAGTCACTCCCTACATCCGCCAGCAACCCAACAAGGGCATGATTTTCGGATGGAGTCCGGGACTGAGCATCTACAACTGGTCGAATGGAAGCGGGGAGGGAATCAACAAGGTCTGGGAGGCGCTCGGGTCGGCTCCGGTTGTCTTCGACCCCTCGCAGGTGCAGAACTCCTGCGACAACATAGCCGCTCATCTGGAGTATTTGGGGTATTACGGCAGCCGGGTCTCCAGTGACGTGGTGTATCGCGGTCGCAAGGCGCGGGTGAAGTATATTGTCACGCCTGGCAAGCGCTTCACCGTCGATGAGATCGTTTATGAAGTGCCGGGCGGCGAGTTCGGCCAGGCTTTTCGCGCCGACAGTGTCAATATGACCCTCCATGTGGGGGATTTCCTCTCGGAGAAGGCCCTGGAAGCGGAGGCCGTGCGTGGCACCGCCGTCCTCCGCGACGAAGGTTATTACGACTTCAACAAGAATCATTACGCCTTCGAGGCCGACACGCTCTCGGACCGCACGCTCCTGCGTTACCGGATTCTGGAGCGCACGCGCAATGAGGCCGTCGGACCGGGCGACACGCTGCGCAAATACCACATCGGGCAGGTGAACATCCTGCATCCGGCCGGCATTCCCTTCCGGGAACCGCTGCTGCGGAAGTTCAATACGATCCAGCCGGGCGCGATCTACAACAGCCGGATGATCAATTCGACCTACACGCGTTTGTCCGCCCTGCGGGTTTTCAACAGCGTCAGTGTCGAGATGACACCCACCGACAGTTCCTCGCTGGACTGCGACATCCGCCTGTCCGGGCTGGACCAGCTGGGATTCAAGGTCAATCTGGAGGCCTCCACCAATGCCTCCGGCCTGCTGGGCTTCTCGCCCCAGTTGAACCTCTTCCACAAGAACCTCTTCCACGGCGGCGAATGGCTTGACCTGGGCTTCTCGGGCAAGTGGCAGTGGGTGCCGAATTCGGAAATCTCCTCGTCCGAGTTCGGCGTGTCGGCATCCCTGAGTTTCCCGCACCTGCTCGGTGTGTCGCTGGACAGGATGCGGGGCGAATATATCCCCCGGACGGAGTTCAAAACTTCCTTCAACTACCAGAACCGTCCCGAGTACCGCCGGGCGCTGATCTCGGGGAGTTTCGGCTATTCCGGCCAGATCGGACGGGACTATTTCTATCAGGTCTCCCCACTGCGGGTCAGCACCGTCAGGGTTTATTCCATCAGCGAAGAGTTCCTTGAAACCCTGGTTGCCTATCCCCATCTGTGGGATACCTTCGAGGACCAGATCGACGCGGGCGTCGGCGTGATGTTCTATCATACGACCGACGCGTCCGTGGTGCCGAAGACGGACTACCATTACGAGCGGCTCACCCTGGATGCTTCCGGCAATGTCATTTCCCTGTTCAACTCCTTGATGCCGCTCTGTGAGGGGGTCGTCAAGCAGCGCCTGCTGTTCGGCCTTCCGTACAAGCAGTATGTCCGGGCGGAGCTGAATCTCGGCCGGGTGTTCCGCTTCGGCTGGAACGACATGCAGGCCCTGGCCCTTCATATGGTGGCCGCCGGCGGCCTGGTATATGGCAATTCGGTGGCACTGCCCTTTGAGCGGCAGTTCTACTGCGGCGGTGCGAACAGCATGCGCGGCTGGCAGGCCCGTACCCTGGGTCCCGGCTCCCAGAAGAAGAGCGACTTCTTCAAGATCCCGAGCCAGACCGGCAACCTGAAGTTCGAGGCGGACATCGAATACCGTTTTCCTTCTTTCTGGAAGCTGGAAGGCGCCGTTTTCGCCGAGGTCGGCAATGTCTGGGAGATGGCCGTCAAAAGCCAGGATCATCTGATCTCGGACGAGTCCCGCTTCTCGTTCCGCACCCTGGCCGCCGACTGGGGCGTAGGCCTGCGCGTGAACCTCGATTTCATCCTGATCCGCCTGGACTTCGGCTTCCGGATCCACGACCCCGGCCGGCCGGAAGGCGATCGCTGGGTGAAGCCTCGGGACTGGTTCCGTGGCAGCTCCGCCATCCATTTCGGCGTAGGGTATCCTTTCTAATTGCATGAGACTCCCGATGGGGGCGAGCTTGACGATTATGGGCAAACAAATCATCTATCAGGTGCTGCCCCGGCTGTGGGGCCGGGGCAAGTTCTCCGACTGGGACGAAGCGTCCCTGGCATATCTGCGCTCGCTGGGGGTGGATTATGTCTGGTTTACGGGCGTGCCGCGCCATGCGACCGGCCAGCCCTTTGTCAAGGGCGATCCCGGCTCGCCCTATGCCGTCACCGACTGGCGGGATGTCAATCCGTATCTGGCAGACAATCCGGACCGGCGCCTGGAGGAATTCGATGCGCTGCTGGCCCGGACGCATGCGGCCGGGATGCGGGTGCTGGTCGACTATATTCCCAACCATGTGGCGCCGGACTATCAGGGCCCCATCCGCCGCTTCGACTGGTGTGACGGCGACTGGACGGACACCCGCAAAAACGACTGGTCCGCATCGGAGACCCGGGCGGAGATGCTGGAGATCCTTCGTTTCTGGGCTGCCCGGGTGTGGACGGCTTCCGTTGCGATATGGTGGAGCTGGTTCCGCCCGAAGCGCTGAAAGAGCTCATCCCGGCCGTAAAGGCCGATTTCCCGGACCGGATCTTCGTCGCGGAGGTCTATCAGAAGGACAACTACCGCCGCTACCTGGACGAGGACGAGGTGGGCTTCGACCTGCTCTACGACAAGTCCGGGCTGTACGACACGCTGCGCGCCATCTGCTGCACCGGCTTCACGGCCCGCGGCATCACCTGGAACTGGCAGTGGCTCGGGAACATGCAGCCCCGTGTGCTGAATTTTCTGGAGAACCACGACGAACAGCGGCTCTCTTCGCCCGAATTCCTGGGCAGCGCCCGCAGGGCTTTCGCCCCGCTGACCTGCTCGCTGCTGCTGAACACCGCCCCGTTCATGCTCTATTTCGGGCAGGAGTTGGGGGAGGACGCCGCCGAAGGCGCTGACGGCCGCACCTCCATCTTCAACTGGAGCGATCCGGCGGCGCTGCGCGGGCTGTACCGCTCCCTGCACGGCGGCCCCGGCCTGACGCCGGAAGCGGCCGGTATCCTGGCCCGTTACCGCGAACTGCTCGCCTTGGCCAAGCGTCCTGCCTTCGCGGTGGGCGGCACCTGGGACCTGACCTATTGCAACGAAAACGCCCCGGGTTACGCCCCGGAGCGTCATTTCGCCTTCGTCCGCTTTGCTCCCGACGAGGCCTGGCTGGT
>CAJOMY010000148.1 GCA_905235775.1 uncultured Bacteroidales bacterium
CCGTACCGGCCGGTCCGGTAGCGGAGCGACAGTTCGTTGCTGACGCGCTCGCGGACCAGGAATTGCAGCGACACGCCGTAACGGTGGTCTGCCATGGGGCGGAAATCCTGGGCGGAGATGTAATTGTAGTCTCCCGCCAGCTCTGACACCGTTCCGAGGAAGCCGCCTTTGTCCGCCTGGACGAAGTACTGGATGTCGGCGGTGCCATAGACGCCTCCGCGCACTTGTTCCAACTTGTCCCGATAGAGCAGCGACAGGCCCAGCAGCACGGCGTCCGAAGGACGGAAAACCACGCCGGCGCGCAGGTCCAGGTCCATCAGGACATTCTGGAACCGGGGGTCTTGGACCTTCGTCTGGTCGCCGGCCTGATACACAAGCCCGGCTCCCAGCGTCCAGCGGGAATCCAGGTTCAGGGCCAGCGTGCCCTCCAGGTCGTAGAGCTCGCGTTTCTTGGTGCCCGTCGTGGACGGGTCGCTCTCCAGAAAGCCGACCGGATGCCCGTCCGGCCCGGTCAGGACGGGACCGCCCATGTCGCGGCCCTGGAAATCGGACCAGGACAGCCGGCCGTGGAAAGCGAGCCGGTCATTCAACCGGAAAAAGGATTCCGTGCCGGCCGAGAGGCTGAAATCATTCGGGGAGCCCTCCAGCGGCACTGCGGCGCCGTTCCCTTTCGTGCCTTCCAGCGTGATGGCGGACAGCTTGCCGGACCAGCCGGCCAGGGCCGCAGGATTGGACAGCTGCAGCACCGGGGAGGTGTCCCGGACATAGCGGAAGTCACGGACATCCTGGGCCCCGGCCTCCGCCGCAGGGACGGAAGCCAGGACAAGGGATGCCAGTACAAGGGTGCGGAGACGCATGGGAATCCGGGCTTACTTCTTCAGGGAAGCGACCTTCCGCTGGTGGAAGTCCTTGCCCGAGTCGTTGGTGTCGGCATAGATGATGTGGGCGCCGGCGGCAATGGAGGCCTCGGCGTCGATACCGGAAGGATCGGTGCTGCCCTCGATGTCGTCCGTGCCGCCAGCATAGTTGTAGACCAGCTTGCCGGCGTTCTCGGGCAGGGCCTCGGTCGCTTCCTTGTCCACATTGCGATAGACGCTGTAACCCTGGTTGTTGGTGACGTCGACATGGCCGGTGTTGATGTCGGCGGAGAAGCGGACCTGGCTCTTGGCCACGTTGGGCGCGGACCAGACCTCGATGGCGTCGACGACCTTGGATTTCGGGAATTTGGCCACGTTGAAGGCTGCGGCGGTGCCCAGGGTATGGTCAAAGGCATCGGCGTTCTCGCTCAGGGCCTTGGCCTCGGCGCTGTCCATGCGGCCGATGTAGAAGCCCGGAGAAGAGTTGCTCATGGCCCAGGCATTGCCCTGGGAGATGGGCACGCAGGTCAGGTAGTGACTGGCGGGAACGGCATCCGCGACCGCATATTTCTTGTTGGTGTAGGCGGGGACGTCGCTGTTGGACATCCAGTAATAGGCGGAATTGCCCAGGTTCACGGAAGTGGAGACGGTCTGGGTATGGTCGATGGCGCCGAAGATGGCGACCACCACCTGGGAGTAGGCGGGAATCTTCACCTCCGAAGTGAACCACCAGATCGCGCCGTAAGCGGGGATCCAGCTGTCGTTCTCATACAGCAGCCTGTCGTCCGTGTAGTACTTGTTGGAACCATGCCCGTTGTACGGGGCGAGGAAGCTGAACACGATGTCGCCGGCATCGGCTTCGACGTCGGAGTTGTTGTAGAGGACCACGTAGGCGTCGTCGGTGTAGCCCTTGTTGGTTTCGGGGTTGTTGCAGCCGCCGAAGTAAAGCTCCTTGATGACGAGCTGCTGGCTCTCCACGCGGGAGAGGGCCACGGTGAAATCTTTTTCGCCGTCCTTGGCCACCACGATGCCTGTCGTGGAACCGTTGTAAACGGAGCGGACGCCGTCTGCAGCCGTCTTCCAGAGGGCGGAAGCGGTATAGGAGCCGCTGGGCAGCAGGAAAGAGGCCAGGCCGTCGGCGTTGGTCGTGGACGTGTAGTTGACGGCACCGGCCGCGTCGGTCATGGTCACGGTAATGCCTTCCTGGGGGAAGGACGCCCCTTCAAAACGCACCTGGACGGAAACGTTGAACACCAGGGGAATCTGTTCGCAGGCGACGATGGACAGGGCCGTCACCGCCGCATAAAGAAGAATGAGTAACTTTTTCATGATGGAAAAGATTTAAAAATTAAGTCTGACGGTCAACCCGTAATGGAAACGGGGAATATAGGATGTCACGGAGCCCCAGGTGCCCGTCCGGGAGGAGTACACCTGCTCCATGTTGTTGAAGAAGTTGTTGGCGTAGAAAGAGACGGACGCAAGGTTCCCGATCTCCTTGGTCACGCTGAAATTGGCGCTGAAATAGGGCGTCAGGTAGTCTTTCCGGTAGGTGTTGCTGAACGTGGTGTTGACCATGGCCAGCTTGGTCAGGTCGGCGTACAGCGCGGGATCCGACTCCCGGGCCCGCCGGAAATCCTCCAGGAACGGCCGCGGCGCGGGGTCGTCGTACGAGCAGTACGTGTCCGGGAACAGCACGGTGTAGCCGCCCTGGTCCGCGTAGACGGTCCCGTCGGTCAGGGACAGGAGGTCCGTGCGGTCGGCGAGCATGTAGCTCCGGGCGCTGCCGTCCAGGCGCTCGCTCAGGCTGCGGGCGTAGCTGAGCAGGCTGCTCTCCAGCTTCAGGGAGATGATCATGCGCACCTGCGGAATGTTGGTGGTGAGGGTGATGTTGGCCCGCAGGGAGCGGGTCTCCCGTCCGTTGGCGTTGGCGTTGGTGCCGTAGAAATAGCCGATATACTTGTACGGACTGCCGTCGAAGGATGTCAGACTCGTCGGCGAGTAGGCCCGTATGTCGGTGCTGAGGGAGCGGTAGGCGTAGAACGACCCGTCCAGCCGGATGGTGGTGTTGATCGGCCGGATGCGCGCGAAATCGATCACCCATTCCAGCCCCCAGCGCGTCACAGGATTGTCCGCGTTGTCTTCGAAACTGTTGGAGATGAGTTGCTTGCGCAGCCTGCCCGGCACCTGCACGGAAGGCAGGGCGCCCGTGCGGTCGGAGACGGTCACGGCGCCGCTGGCCGGGTCCAGCGAGAAGAGTCGGTTCTCCGCGGGGATGGCCAGGCCCTGCACGGCCTCGACGGGGGTATAGCTGTACTGAAAGCGCTCGTAGTCCGAAATCAGTTCGTAGGCATGCAGTGTGCGGGTGCAGAACGCCGTCAGCGAGATTCTCGTCCCGCGCAGGCTGGCTTCCAGACCCAGTTCGCCCTGCCGGTTGCGCTGCCACACGAGTTCGGGGTTGTACCCGATGGAGCGCGGCATCACGTAGTAGGCCCGGCTGAGTACGTTGTTCGCATCTGCAGTCGAAGTGAAGACATTGATATCCAGATAGCTCGGGGTCGGGTAGAGGACGGCGAAGGACGGCTGCTTGACTGCCACGCCCCAGCTGCCGCGCACGGAAAGCTCGCGCAGGAAAGCGCCTCCCCGGCTCTTCTCCGTGAAGAAAGTGTATTTGGCGTTGAAGCGCGGCGAGAGGCTGGACGTGACGCCGTAGGCGGACGACGGGATGAAGGTGTTGTCCCAGCGCAGGCCCGCGATGAGGGTCAGCCGGGAGTCTTCCCCCGTGCGGATGACCAGGTTTTCTTCGAGATAGGCGGCGAGGTTCGTCATCGCAGGTACGTCGCAGTAACGCCATTCGCGGAAGGACGGTGCGCCGGCGAGGTCTTCCGTGCCGGTGCCGGTGCCGAAATTCTTGTCCAGCGTCCAGTCGGCGCCCAGTTTGAGCTTGCTGTTCAGGGGACCGGCGTTCGCGGCCCAATTGGCCTTGAGCGCGACCTTGCCGGTCAGGGGCCGGTCGTCGACGGTCATCACGTTGTACCAGGTGCCCGGGGCGATGCGCACGGCCGGGTTGTCGGCGCCCGGGGCGTAGTCGGCGGCCATGTAGTAGCCCTGCTGGCGAGCGTGCAACGAGGTGCTGCTGACGGCGGAATGGTATTGGCTCTTCACCCGCTGCCGGTTGTCTCCATAGGTGGCGGAGGCGGTCAGCTCGATGTTGGTGATCCAGGGTTTCGAAAGCAGCCAGTTGGCGTTCAGGCTGGCCCGGAGGCCG
>CAJOMY010000149.1 GCA_905235775.1 uncultured Bacteroidales bacterium
GGGCGAAGGCGCCGGAGACGTTCGCGGCCTTGGCCGCGGCGCCGCGCAGGTGCGCCTGACTGCGGGTACGTCTCCGGCGCCGCCGCAGCCCCACACAGGGCGTACCCAGCACCCACGCCACCTCCCGCGCGATGACCTCCGCCTGGTTGTAGCCGCGCTGCCAGCGGCGCATCCAGTGCAGCGGGACGGGGACCACCAGATCCACGTCCGCGTAGAGCGGCGAGGCGGCGAGGCGTTCGCCCAGCAGCCGGGCAGCCCAGCGTCCTGTCCCGAAGTCGCGGCGGTACTTGAGCGCCTGGGAGATTTTCTTGTAACCGGACTCCGCCCGGTAATGATAAAGAGCCGCAGCATACGCATACGGCTCATATTCATCGACCTGAATCCTGGCGTTGAAGCGGTCGGCCATCGGGTTGTGGCCGAGCAAGGCATAGCGCGTCTCCGGAAAGTCGGACAGGCAGATCATGCAGAGATGCCGCTCCTGCGGGATCAGGGGGCGACCGCACACCACGCACACTCTCGGCAGGACGAGGTCCAGCAGGGCCGGGAGGGAAGTTTTCAGGGTCAGGGAGTTCAGGCGGGGATCCATGCGGTTAGCAGTTCATCGCGCCGCAGCAGTGGATGACCTGTCCGCTGACATAGGAAGACAGGTCGCTCGCAAGGAAGAGCGCCACCTTGGCGACATCCTCCGGCGTGCCGCCACGGCGGAGCGGAATCTGCTTGACCCAGGCCTCGCGCACATCCTCGGGCAGGGCGGCAGTCATGTCGGAGATGATGAAGCCCGGGGCGATGCAGTTGGCGCGGATGCCGCGGGGACCCATCTCCTTGGCGATGGATTTCGCCAGGCCGATCAGACCGGCCTTCGAGGCGGAATAGTTGCACTGCCCGGCATTGCCGCTGACCCCCACCACGGAGGACATGTTGATGATGCTGCCCCCGCGCTGGCGCGCCATGATGGGCGTGACGGCGTGGATGTAGTTGTAGGCCGACTTGAGGTTGACGTTGATGACGGCATCCCACTGGGCCTCGTCCATGCGGAGCATCAGGCCGTCGCGGGTGATGCCGGCGTTGTTGACCAGGATGTCGATGTGGCCGAAATCAGCCAGGATCTGCTCCACGGTCGCGTGCGTCTGGGCAAAGTCGGCGGCGTTGGACGCATAGGCGCGCACCTGGACGCCAAGGGCTTCCAGCTCCGAGACGGTATCTTCGTTGATCTTGATGTCGGTGAATGCAATGTCCGCCCCTTCGGCGGCAAACTGCAGGGCGATGGCCTTGCCAATGCCCCGGGATGCGCCCGTGATCAGGGCGACTTTTCCTGCGAGTAAACTCATATCTCTCTAAAGTTGGTCGTTTTGCATAATGGTCTCGACCTCGTCCGGCGCGATGGGCAGCCGCCGGCGTCCGAGCCGTCGGGCGCCGCCCTCCGTGACAAGCACGTCATCCTCGAGGCGGATGCCGCCGAAGTCGTAGTAATCTTCCAGTTTCGCGTAGTTCACGCGACCGCCGTCCGTCCCCTCGCGCTTCCACTGCCCGATCAGCGCGGGAATGAAATAAATGCCCGGCTCGTCTGTGACGACGTGCCCGGGCTGCAGCACGCGCGCCATGCGCAGGCTGCCCAGGCCCAGCTGCGGAGAGCGGACCTGGTCGTCGTCGTAGCCGACCAGATTCTCCCCCAGATCCTCCATGTCGTGCACGTCCAGGCCCATATTGTGCCCCAGGCCGTGCGGCATGAACAGGCCGGCGATGCCGTCCTCCACCATACCGTCGAGGTCGCCGCGCACGAGGTCCAGGTCGCGGAGGTTCTCCAGCATGTGGGCGGCCACGGCCAGGTGCACGTCCCGGTAGGCCACGCCCGGCCGGGTCATACTGAAGGCCAGTTCGTTGCACTCATAGACAGTCTGGTAGATATCCCGCTGCCGCGACGTGAAACGGCCGGCCGTCGGATAGGTGCGGGTGAAGTCGGAGGCATAGTGGTCATTCGCCTCCACGCCAGCATCCACGACCATCAGCCTGCCCGGATCGACGGGCAGCTCATGGCTGTGGCAATGGAAAATCTCACCGTGCTGCGTCAGGATGGTGGCGAAACTCACGCCCCAGCCTTTCGACAGCGCCAGGCCCTCCATCTCGCCGACGATTTCCTGTTCGATGCGGCCCGGACGGATGCCGCGCCGGGCGATGGTGTGCATCTCGTAACCCAGGTCACACGCGGCGTCGATGGCCGCGATCTCGCGCGGCTCCTTGACGAGGCGCATCCCGATGACGGCACGCACCAGCGGTTCCGAAGCCTTGGCGCAACCGGCCTTGCCGGCGCTCACGACCTCCTCCGGGGCGAGGCCCAGCAGCTTTGCGAGCAGCATCTGGTTGTAGTGCCGGGAGGCCGGCAGGAAATGCACCTGGCGGCCTTTCAGCGCCGCGGCGAGCGCCCCGCAGGGGGCGGTCTTCGCCACCCCGGCGCGGTCCGCCAGCTCGCGGACGGAGGGCATGGGGCCCATCCAGATGATGTCGTCAATGCCGAAATCGTCCGCATAGAGGGTCTCTTCGCCGGTCTCCAGGTCGACCGTGGCCGCAAAACGCGGCTCGTCGATGCCGAAAAAATAGATCCAGTTGCTGTCCTGGCGCCATTTATAGCAATTGTCCCCGTACTGGGCGGGGGACTCCACGTTGCCGAGGAAGAGGGCGACGCCCTTCTCCCCCGCCATGCGCCGGAGCAGTTCCTGGCGACGCGCGATATAGACTTCCCTTTCAAACATAGCGAAGGCAAAGATAGCAAATTTTTCCGCGTATCCGGCGTGTACCGCAAATGCCCGGTTTTTGCTATATTTGCAAACGATGAATCTGCTTCGTCCCATTGTCTGGATTCTGGGGCTTTGTGCGCTGACCCTCCCGGCGGCCGCGCAGGAGCACCCTGAGGCCGCGCGGGAGAACCCGCGCAAAGTCGCCGACGCCCTCATCAAGGAGGCGGGGCGGCATCTCGGCAAGCCCTACCTGTATGGCGGCAACGGCCCGGAAAGCTTTGACTGCACCGGTTTTACCTGCTATGTCTATGACAAGATCGGCTACAAGCTGTCCCGCAGCTCGGCCGACCAGGCCCACGACGGCCGGGAGGTCAAGGGCGGCATCGACAAGTACCAGAAGGGAGACCTTGTCATCTTCGGCGGGCGCAACGCCAGGAAAACCCCCGGCCACGTGGGCATCTTCATCGCCGCCGACAGCACCGGCCAGTCTTTCACGTTCATCCACGCCAGCAACTCCGGCGTCACGATCTCGCACATTGACGAGCCGTACTTCGCGCAGCGCTTCATCGGCGTGCGCCGCATCCTGCCCGACTTCCCGCCGGAGGAGCACCCGCACCGCAGTGTCTTCAACCTCGCCGAACTGCTCGGCGGACGCACCGGGGCGTCCCGCGACTCCGTGATCCACGCGGTCACCGAGCGGCCGCTGGTGCTCTTCCCGGACGGCAGCTGGGCTTTCGTGGACCGGGACGGCAAATACTTCGAGCCCGCCGGCGACCGCGACTTCATCCTCCATGCCGACGGCACCTGGCGCAGCGAAGAGGCCACTTCGGCCGAATTCTACACCGTCCGCTCCGGCGACACGCTCAGCAAAATCGCCAAAAAATTCGGTGTCTCGGTGGACTCCCTGCTGGAGATGAACGGCCTGACGAAGAAGTCCGTCCTCCACCTGGGCGACCGCCTGCGGGTGCAGTAAGCACCCTTCCCCAGATTGATCAGATAACCCCTCCGCACATGAAACACCTCCACCTTTCCCGTCTCGCAGCCGCCCTGGGCGGCGCGTGCCTGATCTGCTCCGGCCCGGGCGCCGGCGCGGCCAATCCCTATCTCCCCCTCTGGGAATACATTCCCGACGGCGAGCCCTACGTCTTCGAGGACCCGGACCGGCCCGGGCAGTACCGCGTGTACATCTACGGCTCGCACGACATCGAGCGGACCACCTACTGCGGCCGCGACCAGGTCGTCTGGTCCGCCCCGGTCGACGACCTGCGGCACTGGCGCTTCGACGGCGTGATCTTCGAATCGCGCCTGGACGCGAACGGGCAGCCCCTCAACCCCGACGGCAAGGGGGACATCCTCTACGCCCCCGACGTCGTGGA
>CAJOMY010000150.1:0-1672 GCA_905235775.1 uncultured Bacteroidales bacterium
TGATGTTCTGAAGGACGGTGTTCGGGATGAATTCACCGATCACCTGCTGCACGGTCCAAAGCCACTGGGTATCCATATGGGCGTTGGCGGCCAGATAGATGGTTCCCTGTGGCTGCTTGGCTTCCTGTTTCGGGGCTTCCTGGGCCGACAGGTTCAGCGCCATCACGCTGCAGGAAAGGCAGCAAAGGATCATTTTGGATTTCATAATGATAAGGTTTTACTGTACGTCAATCGAATTGAGCAGCGCCAGCTTGCCATCGGCTATGAGCTTCAGAATCAGTTCCCCGAAGAGGGTGTTCTGCCAGGCAAACCATTCGCGGGTGAACTTCTCCGGATTGTCCTTGTGGAAGGACTCGTGGATGAAGCCGGTGCCGGCGTCGGTCTTCAGGAGGGTCTCGATACACCACTTGATTTCGGCATCGTCCGTGGAGGTGAAGGCCTTCATCATGATGCTCATGGGCCAGATCATGTCATAGCCGATGTGCGGTCCGCCGATGCCCTCGGCTGCCGTACCTTTGAAGAAATAGGGATTGTCCTCGCTCCAGACGAAACGGCGGGTATTCCGGTAGATGCTGCTGCGGGGCGAGACATCGCCCAGATAGGCCATGGCCAGCAGGCTGGGCACATTGGCATCGTCCATCAGCAGGCGGTTGCCGAAGCCGTCCACCTCGAAGGCATAGATGGGTCCGTATTTGGGGTGCCGGACAATCGCATAGTGCTCCAGGGCGTCGGAAACTTCATCGGCGAGGACGCGGCATTCGCGGGCGAGGTCGGGCCGATGGTTGACCTTGTCCAGGATTTCTGCCGCCTTGCGCAGGGACGTGACGGCGAAGAAGTTGGAGGGAATCAGGAATTCGAAGGTGGTGGCATCGTCGGAGGGGCGGAAAGCGGAGGCGATCAGTCCCACGGGGCGGACGGGATTGCCCAGGCCGTTGTTGGACTTGGTGTCTAACTGGGCCGTGGTCTCGCGCTGGAAAGAATAGGGACCGGGGCCGTCCTTGCGCTGCTGTTCGCGGAAGGTCTGCAGGATGCGGGTGATGGCGGTAATCCACTTGTCGCCGAAGACGGAACTGTCCCCGGTCACTTTCCAATATTCATACGCGAGGCGGATGGGATAGCAGTCGGAGTCAATCTCCCACTTCCGCTCGTGGAGGTTCGGATTCATCTGCGTCAGGTCCGTCTGCCACCCCGTACCGGTGGCCCCGTCGTTGAACGCATTGGCATAAGGGTCGATTCCAATCAGGCTGAACTGGCAGTTAATCACGCCTTTCAGCATCTCCTTCAGTTCGGGGTCCTCGTTGGCAAGCTGGACATAGGGCCACACCTGGGCGCCGGAATCGCGGAGCCACATGGCATGGATGTCGCCCGTATAGACAAAGGTGCGGGGATTGCCGTCCTCGTCCTTCCCGAAGTGGACGGTGGTGTCCAGCGTGTTGGGAAAGCAGTTGGCGAACATCCAGGCAAGCTTGGGGTTGGTCAATTGTGCGCTTACTTCCTTGATTTTGGACTCAACGGCGTTGGATCGGAACAAACGGTCCTTTTCGTCCGGTCGACGGGACGGATAGTTCTGGGCGCCGCACAGCAGCGGAAGCAGCGAGGCGAGCAGGATAATAGCGGTAAACTTTTTCATTATTAATTGTGTCAAAAAATTATGCGGCTTTAAAATAAAAAT
>CAJOMY010000150.1:1683-5788 GCA_905235775.1 uncultured Bacteroidales bacterium
CAACCAACCTCTGAGTGGCAAGGATCTGTTTTCGATTCAAATTTTTGCAAAAACGGCCTAACAAATTTATCCTATTCTGACAATTGTTTATCTGCTTCTTCAAAGGAAAGGGACCATACAAGATTGGCTAATTTGCATACATTGAAAATTTCCCGGATTGGCAGATTTCCGTAACTTTGTAAAAAACAAACAAGAGATGCTTCTTTCATCCGCACCCCGGCACAGGAAATGTCCATCCTGTCTGTTGGCAACCGTCCTGATGGCCATCTGCCTCCCGGCCCGGGCATACAATCTGCGTCAGATCAGCCACGCCGAAGGGTTGACCAACAATGCCGTGCTGGACATCCTTCCGGAGAAAGACGGATTCATGTGGGTCGGCACCTGCGACGGCCTCAGTATCTATTGCAACCAGCGGGTCAGTCCGGTCAACTTCACGGATGGCAAGGTCCTGGAAGGGACCCTCGTGGAGCAACTGGTCGACGCGGCAGGAGAGACCTGGGCCCGAACTGCTTATGGGCTTTACCATTGGAGCGTGAGAACCGGCCATCTCGAACTGTTCGCCCGGTTCTCCGGAAAATATCATATCACCGACGGTTACGACGGCACCTTGCTGGTCCTGGACAACGAGATGGAATACCTCTTCTATGACAGTGCTTCCAGGACCTTCAAGCCCATCGGCATCGTGGCCGGGGATCCGAATCCGGCAGGTTTCGGACTCACGCCCCACTACTTCTGGCAGGCGGGCAAAAATGGCGTCTATCGCTATCTCCGCACGCATTCCAATTCCTCCGGAGAGGAGGCCCTTTCTGTTCAGGAGACGGGCGAGTGCCTGTCCCCCTTCCCCATCATCAGTTGCGTCAGAGACGTCGATGACTATTTCCTGACAGACGGGAACGGGGATCTCTACCACTATGACTTCGAAAATGGCAGGAGTTCCTTCCTGATCTCCCTGTCGCGGCAGATTCAGGGCCGCGGCAACGTGACCGGCGTCGTCGAATGGAAGGGACAGATGTATATTTCCTTCTCCAACAACGGACTCATCCGCTGCTTCAGGAACGGGAACGGAGAGTGGGAGCTCGAAGATCTGGGCTTGAACGTAGGCATCTTCCGCCTGTCGAGAGACCCCTCCGACAGAAACATCTGGATTGCAACGGACGGACAGGGTATCTACAAATACTGGGAGTCGGAGTACCTCGTCCGGACGCGCCTGTCGGAAGACATCGACAAAAGCATCGGACAGCCGCTGCGGGCTTTCTACCGGGACCGGAGCGGGGATTTGTGGATTGGGACCAAGGGGAGCGGTCTAATCCGCATCAGGAACAATAGCGGCGCCCCGGGACAGACCAGCCTCTACCTGAGCGGATCTTCCCCCCTCACAGACAATTCCGTCTTCGCCTTCGGGGAGAGCAGCCTCGGTGGTTTCTGGATCGGGACGGACGGCGGGCTCAACTTCTACAACGAAAGGACCGGCTCTCTGGAGCAGGTCTCCTGCCCCGGGACGATTCGCTACGTGCACGCCCTGAAAGAAGCAGGAGACAGCCTGTGGATTTCCACGGTCGCACAGGGCGTTTTTCTGGCGCGATTCCACCGTGGGGGCGGCAGAATCAGCCTCACGGATGTACGGCAGTACACCCTGCATGACGGCGATCCCTCCTCCAATTATTTCTTCTCCCACTGCATGGACAGCTCCGGCGCCATGTGGTTCTGCAACCGCGGAGAGGGATTGTTCCGGTACGAGAATGGCAGCCTGGTCTCCGTCCCGCTCGCTTCAAGCGTGGAATATCCGTCCGTCAACGATGTTTTCTGCATGACCGAATCCCGCAGTGTGCGCTGGATCGGGACGGGCAACGGGCTGATCCGCGTGAACGAAGAGGGAGGCGAACTGCGCCTCTCCAAGGCCGACGGCCTGCCCAACAACACCATCCACGCCCTTGGAATCGATCAGGAAAACGGAATCTGGGTCTCCACCAACGGGGGGCTGGTCCGTATAGACGCAGACATGCGCAGCATGGAAGTCTATGGGCACAACAAGGGTATTCCCGTCATCGAATACAGCGATGGCGCCGTTCTCACGGATGGCGGGACCTTGTATTTCGGCGGCGTGAACGGCTGGGTGGAAGTGCAGCGCAACGAGCATTATTTACCTGACGACGAGTGGACCCCGAACATTCGTTTCTCCTCCATGACCGTCGGGGACAGGCAGGAAAACCTGTACGTTCTCTTCAAGCGCAACGGCACTTTCGAACCCCGGATCGATCTCTCCAGCCATGAGCGCACGCTTTCCATCGGGTTCTACATAGATGACGAGGTGTTCCCGGAGGACTATGACTTTTACTATCTGCTGGACGGCCGGTCCGTCCATGACCGTATCCCGCTCGGGCAGGACCATCTGGTCTCCCTCACAAACCTGGATGCAGGGGATCACAGGCTGGTCGTCCTTGCCAGGAACCAGATTACCGGGCAGGAGACCGCCTCGACCGAGATCCTGATCAGGCGTCGGCCATCCCTGACTGAATCGATGCTGTTCCGCCTGGCAGGCTTTATCCTGCTGGCGGCGTTATTCGTGTACTTCGTGCTGGCGATGTTCCGCAGGACGCGCCGGCTGCAGAAAGACGCCCTCTACGAAGAGAAACTGGCCTTCTTCACCAACGTGACCCACGAATTCAAAACCCCGCTCTCACTCATCTACGTTCCCTGTGAACAACTGCTCGCCTATGAGCATTCGGATGACTTCATCCGACGGCAGGCGTTCAAGATCAAGGACAATGCCGCCCGGCTGAATATCCTGATACAGGAGATTATCGACTATCGCCGACTGGAGACACATCACGAGCAGGTCCACCTGCAGGAAATCGACGTCAGCGAGCTGAGCCGCAACATCTGCAACTATTTCTCCGACCTGCAATCCCGCAACAAACTGATTCTGGAGGAAAACATCCAGCCGGGCATCCGCTGGAATATGGACACCCGCTGCTTCGCCCGTATCCAGACGAACCTGATTACCAACGCCCTGAAATACACCCCGGAGGGCGGTACCATCCGGGTGGGACTTGACACGGTGGACGCCAAGCTGCGCCTGCGCGTGTACAATTCCGGCAAGGGCATTGCCCCGGAAGACCGCGAACGAATCTTCAACCGCCACCAGATTCTCCAGAACGTGGAAGAGTCCCGAATCGGCAGCATCACTTCGCGCAACGGGCTGGGGCTGAACATCTGCAGGAGCACGGCAGAGCTGCTCGGCGCAAGCATCAACGTGGAGAGCGTGGTAGGCGAATACGCCGAATTCATCGTCCTCTTCCCCCTGCTCCCGCTGTCCCCGGTCGCCGATGACGGGGTGCAGGAAGTGACGGATCTGAGGGAGCTGATTCCGGATCTGCAGAATATGGTCCCCCTCCGGGCCGACGACGGGGACGATTCGGGCAAACTGCCCAGGATTCTCGCCGTTGACGACCGTCCCGAAATGCTCCAGTTGCTCTCAGAGGCGCTGCACGAATACCATGTTGTCACGGCGCTGAACGCAGAATCCGCCTGGGAGATCATCCGTCAGGACCCTCCGGAACTGATCATCTCGGACATCATGATGCCCGGAATCAGCGGTCTCGAACTCATCCGCCGCGTCAAGCAGAACAAGCACACGATGCACATCCCGGTCATCATCCTTTCCGCCAAGAATACGGTGGAGGAGCGGGTGGAAGGCCTGGACGCCGGCGCAGACGCCTATCTCGGCAAGCCTTTCAGCATCAAGGAACTGCGATCCACCATCCAGCGGCTCCTGGATAAGAAGGATCAGATGAAGGAATACTACAGCACCTCCGCGAGCGCCTTCTCGTATGCAGACGGGGAACTGGTGTCCGTAGAGGACAGGGCTTTCATCAACGAGGTCAACGATTACCTTGTAAAAGCCATCCCGGAGGGAGAAGTGACGGTGGAGTGCATGGCTGAGGCGCTGCACATCTCCACTCGCAACCTCTACCGCAAATTCAAATCCCTGGGGCTGTTACCGCCTAACGAGTACATCCGCGAGCAGAAACTGCTCCAGGCCGCCAAGATGCTCCGCACCACCAACCTGACCATCCAGGAAATCATCTACGACTGCGGCTTCAAC
>CAJOMY010000151.1 GCA_905235775.1 uncultured Bacteroidales bacterium
TACACTTCCAGGAAGTCAACCAAGGGCAAGCGGGGACGTCCGGCTAAGCCGCAGACCGAGACGATGACTTAATTGTATAAAAACCTGCAAAACTCAGATTCCTCTGGGACACCGGAGCCTACTGCTCGCTGATCTCAGACAAACTCGCCAAAGAATTGGATCTCTGGCTGCTCAATAGGCAGAACTTTTCTATCGGCATCGGCGGCATCTCCTATTCGGCAGATTATGCGGCTTGTTTCAAGATCCAGAGTTCGGCCGACGGTCAAATCTGGACTTATAGGGGCCCATTCGGTAGTTTTCGCTCCGAAAACATACCTGGTATAGATGTGGTGATCGGGATGGACATCATCCAAGAAGGACGGCTTGTCATCGAGAAGGTCGACGGCATGTTGATCCTGGCTTTCACTATTGAAAATGATATCGAAAAACGATAACAAAAACAACTTGAAACATGGCGGAACCAGGGACAGATCCGGGACAAGAACGGGACAAAAATAGGGGTAAAGACATATGCCCTTTTAATTTCCACTTTTTTTTCATAAATTTGTCCGATTTTGCATTTCCGAATTATGAGTATCCAAACAGATAAAATCCAAGAACTGGTCGAGCGCCGCGCGCAAGCGAAGCTCGGCGGCGGCCAGAAGCGTATCGACGCCCAGCATCAGAAAGGCAAGCTCACCGCGCGCGAGCGTCTGGACCTGCTCCTGGATCCGGGCAGCCTCGAGGAGTTCGACATGTTCGTGCAGCACCGCTGCACGAACTTCGGCATGGAAGCCTCCCACCCGGACGGCGACGGCGTCGTGACCGGACAGGGCACCATCGACGGTCGGCTCGTCTTCGTGTTCGCCCAGGACTTCACCGTCAACGGCGGATCCCTCTCCAAGACCATGTCGGAGAAGATCTGCAAGGTCATGGACATGGCCGTACGCGCAGGCGCCCCGGTGATCGGCCTCAACGATTCGGGCGGCGCCCGCATCCAGGAAGGCATCGACGCCCTGGCCGGCTACGGCGAGATCTTCGAGCGCAACATCCTCGCCAGCGGCGTGGTGCCCCAGATCAGCGGCATCTTCGGTCCCTGTGCAGGCGGCGCGGTGTACTCCCCCGCCCTGACCGACTTCACCCTGATGGTGCAGAATACCTCTTATATGTTCCTTACCGGCCCCGCGGTCGTCAAGTCCGTCACGGGCGAGGACGTGGACCAGGAGAGCCTCGGCGGCGCCGGGGTGCACGCCTCCAAATCCGGCGTGGCGCATTTCAGCGCCCCGACCGAGCAGGAAGGCATCGAGACCCTGAAGAAGCTGCTGTCGTTCCTCCCGCAAAACAACCTGTCCCTCGCACCCGGGCGGCCCACGCAGGATCCGGTCGGCAGGACCGACGACGCGCTGAACGACATCGTCCCCGACAGCCCCAACAAGGCCTACGACATGTACGGCGTGATCCGCAGCATCGTCGATGACGGCGAGTTCTTCGAGATCCACAGGGACTTCGCCAAGAACATCATCGTCGGCTTCGCCCACATGGGCGGCCGGAGCGTGGGCATCGTCGCCAACCAGCCCGGCGTGCTGGCCGGCGTGCTGGACATCAACGCTTCCCGCAAGGGCGCCCGCTTCGTGCGCTTCTGCGATGCGTTCAACATCCCCCTCGTGACCCTCGTGGACGTCCCGGGCTTCCTGCCCGGCACACAGCAGGAATACGGCGCCATCATCACCAACGGGGCCAAGCTCCTGTTCGCCTATGGCGAGGCCACGGTCCCCAAGGTCACCGTGACCCTGCGCAAGAGCTACGGCGGCGCGCACATCGTGATGAGCTGCAAGCAGTTGCGCGGCGACGTCAACTACGCCTGGCCGACGGCGAACATCGCCGTGATGGGCGCGGAGGGCGCCGTGGGCATCCTCTATGGCAAAGAAATCCAGGCCGAGGCCGATCCCGCCAGGCAGGCGGAGATCGCCGAGACCCGCAAACAGGAATACAACGATCTCTTCTGCAACCCCTACCAGGCCGCGCAGAAGGGCTATATCGAGGACGTCATCGAGCCGCGTAACACGCGCTTCCGCGTGATACGCGCCCTCGCGGCCCTCGAAGGCAAACGACAGGAAATCCCCGCGAAGAAGCATGACAACCTTCCTTTATAGTCTCCTCCCCCTCACGGCCGGCGGAGACCGGATGGCGGAGATTGATCCGCACGGATGGACGCTGACGCTCATCAGCGTGGGCGTCGTCTTCTCCGCGCTCATCGTCCTCTACTTCATCTACAATTTCTCCGGCAACCTCTTCTCCGGCAAGTTCAAGCGCAAGCCCCGGGCCCCCAAGGCCTCCAAGGGCGCGCCCTCCGGCGAAGTGGCGGCCGCCATCGCCATGGCGCTGAACGCAGAGGCGGGCGGCGAGACCGAGGCGGCCATCGCCACGGCCCTGCACCTGTACCTGAGCGAGAGCGTGCATGACAACGAGCCGGGCTTCATCACCCTCCGGCACACCCCGTCCGCATGGGACGACAGAGCGTTCAATTTCAGAAAAACACCCCGCAAATGAAAGCATATAAGTTCAAGATTGGCGGCAACCAGTATGATGTGACCGTCAATGGCATCGAAGGAAAACTCGCCGACGTGACCGTCAACGGCGTCAACTATCAGGTCGAACTCGAAAATGAAATCTCCCCGGCAATCAGTGCGGCGAGTGCGCAGGCGCCTGCAAGCGTCAGCGATCCGCAGGCCATCCCCCTTGAGGGGGCGCAGGGGGTGAAAGCGACTGCAGGCAACGCAGTTGGCGGCAAGAAAATCGGCTCCCCGCTCCCGGGCGTCATCATTTCCGTCGACGTAAAGGAAGGCCAGGCCGTCAAGCGCGGCCAGAAGGTGGCCGTCATCGAGGCCATGAAGATGGAGAACGAGATCCTCGCCGAGTGCGACGGCACCGTCACCGCCATCCACGTCTCCAAGGGCGATTCCGTCCTGGAAGGTGCTGATATCGTAACGATCGCTTGATGGAAAACATATTCGACAGCCTCCAGCATTTCTGGCAGTTCACGGGTTTCGCAAACTGCACCTGGCAGCATCTGCTGATGATCTGCATCGGTCTGATCTTCATCACACTGGGCATTGTCAAGCATTGGGAGCCGCTGCTGCTCGTACCGATCGGTTTCGGCATGATCATCGGCAACATCCCCCTGTTCTTCGACCCGGAGACCGGACTCGGTCTCAAGATCGGCATCTATGAAGAGAATTCGGTGCTGAACATCCTGTACCACGGCGTCAAGAACGGCTGGTATCCGCCCTTGATATTCCTGGGCATCGGTGCCATGACGGACTTCTCGGCCCTGATATCGCAGCCGCGCCTGATCCTGATCGGCGCCGCCGCGCAGATGGGCATCTTCGGCGCCTACCTGCTCTCGCTGGCGCTCGGCTTCGCCCCCAATGAGGCGGGCGCCATCGGCATCATCGGCGGCGCGGACGGCCCGACGGCCATCTTCCTGAGTTCCAAGCTCGCTCCGGAACTGATGGGCGCCATCGCCGTGTCGGCCTATTCCTACATGGCCCTCGTGCCCGTGATCCAGAAGCCCATCATGCTGCTCCTGACCACCAAGAAGGAGCGCGTGATCCGGATGAACAAGCCCCGCGTCGTGAGCCAGCGGGAGAAGATCATCTTCCCGATCATCGGCTTCCTCTGCACCGCCTTCATCGTGCCCTCCGGCCTGCCGCTGCTCGGCATGCTCTTCTTCGGCAACCTGCTCAAGGAGAGCGGCGTCACCAAGCGCCTCGCCGCCACGGCGAGCGGTCCGCTGATCGACATCGTCACCACGCTCATCGGCCTCACCGTGGGCGCCTCCACGCAGGCAGACGTGTTCCTGACCGGCCGTTCGGCCCTCATCTTCGGCCTGGGCCTGGCGTCCTTCGTGATCGCCACCACCTTCGGCGTGCTCTTCGCCAAGTTCATGAACCTGTTCCTTCCGGAAGGCAAGAAGATCAACCCGCTCATCGGCAACGCCGGCGTATCCGCCGTGCCGGA
>CAJOMY010000152.1 GCA_905235775.1 uncultured Bacteroidales bacterium
GGGTTCCGTCCTCCTGGATGTGCTTTTCCGCAACACCAATACGCACAGTTCCGACTACGACCTGCTCAAGCAGGCCGGGCAGCCCAACCTCCGGGAGGTGGCCAGGAAGCTGCCGCTCTACTGGGGTCCGCAGCCTTTTACGGCCGGTCCGATGTACCTCGGCGCCATCACCATCTTTCTCTTCGTGCTGGGGCTGTTCGCCTACAAGGGCAAGGAAAAATGGTGGATTGTCGCGGGGACCGTCCTCGCCGTCCTGCTTGCCCTGGGCAGCCATTTCATGGCATTCACCCGCTTCTTCTATGACTACGTCCCGCTCTACAACAAATTCCGGACGGTGTCGATGGCGCTCACGGTGCTGCAGTTCACCCTGCCGATGCTGGGTTTCCTGGTGCTCGACCGCATCCTGCGGGACCCGGAGGCCGCCGCCCTCTTCCGGAAGAAGGGCTGGATCGCCGCGGCGCTCACGGGCGGTTTCTGCCTGCTGTGCGCCCTCCTGCCGGGCATCGCCGGAAGTTTCACCGGGAGCGTGGATGCCGGTCAGCCGGACGTGCTGGTGGATGCGCTTGCCGCCGACCGGCGCCAGCTGCTGGTGACGGATGCCCTGCGCTCGCTGCTGCTGATTGCCGCCGCCTTCGGCCTCCTGTACTGGGGCACATCCGTGCCGAAATCGGCGCAGGAGACCTTCCGGACGCATCCGGAGATGCGGTCGGGCCGGCTGATGGGCGCCAGTGCGCTGCTCATCGCACTCATCTTCTTCGACCTCGGAGCCGTCGGCAAGCGCTACCTGAGCGCCGACGACTTCATCTCGCCGCGCGCCTTCCAGAGCCAGTTCAACAAGCGTCCGGCGGACGAAATGATCCTCTCGGACACGGATCCGTCCTTTCGTGTCCTGGACCTGACGGTCAACGTGTTCAACGACTCGCACCCGTCCTACTGGCACAAGAACATCGGCGGCTACTCCCCGGCCAAGCTCCAGCGCTACCAGGAGTTCATCGAGAGCACCCTCTCGGGCGAGATCAACCAGCTCTACCAGGTCCTCTCCTCGGCGGAGACCCTCGAGGACGCCGAGGCCGCCCTGCCGGAGCTTCCCGGCCTGGCGCAGTTGAACTGCCGCTACATCATCCTCGGCGGCGAACTGCCTCCGCTCCGCTATCCTTATGCCAAGGGGAACGCCTGGTTCACGACGGAGGCGGCAGCTGCCCTTGCTCCGCTATCGGGCTCCGCAAGGGCACTGCCGTCCTCCGTCGAGCTCATCTCCTACGCCCCCAACGAACTTCGTTACCGCTATAGCAGTCCCGAGGCTGCGCGGCTGGTCTTCAGCGAGGTCTATTACCCCGTGGGGTGGAAGTTGACCGTTGAGGACACGGGCGAAGAGCTGCCGATTGAACTGGAGGGCACCCTGCTGCGCGCCGCGCAGGTCCCGGCCGGCGAGCACACGCTCGTGATGCGTTTCGATCCGCCGTCCTACCGCCGCGGCGAAGCCATCTCCCGTGCCAGTTCCATCCTGTTGATCCTCGCCGCCCTCGGCGCCATCCTCGGTGCCCTTCTCCCGCTGTCCGGGATCAGAAAATCCGGCGCGTCAGGGCTGCGAAATCCTCGACGCTGAGTCGCTCCGCCCGCAGGTCGAAGACGGGGTCCGAAGCGTCGAATCCTTCCGGGAGCAGCGGCTTGAGCGCATTGCGAAGGGTCTTGCGCCGCTGGTTGAAGGCGGTCTTGACCACGGCCTTGAAGAGTTTCTCGTCGCAGCCGAGATCGGTGCGGGCGTTGCGCCGCAGGCGGACTACGGCCGACTGCACCTTGGGCGGCGGGGCGAAGGCGCCGGAGCCCACCGTGAACAGGTATTCGATGTCATACCAGGCCTGCAGCAGCACCGACAGGATGCCGTAGGTCTTGCTGCCGGGCTGCTCGGCGATGCGCTCCGCGACCTCCTTCTGGATCATGCAGACCACCTCCGGGATGCGGTCCTTGTCATCCAGGATCTTGAAGAAAATCTGCGAGGAGATGTTGTAGGGAAAATTGCCGATCACCCGGTACGGGCCCGGGAACAGTTTGTGGATGTCGAGGCGCAGATAGTCGGCCTGGTACAGCCGGCCCTGCATCCCCGGGAAATGGGTCAGCAGATAGTCCACCGACTCCCCGTCCAGCTCCACCAGCTTCAGGTCGATATCCTCCCGCTGCAGCAGGTATTGCGTCAGCACCCCCATTCCCGGGCCGATTTCCAGCACATCCCGGACGTTGCTGCTTGAGCGTGCTGCCTCCCCCGTATCCTGGGACAAGGAGGCAACAATTTTCTGTGCGATTGTCAAATCGCACAGAAAATGTTGCCCGAGGGCCTTTTTGGCGCGGACTTCCATAGCCTAGCCAAGTTTTTCCGCCAGCTTCCCGGCGAGTTCCAGGAAGGCGAGGCCGTCCGGGCGGCTGCCCAGCGCCGCCGGCTCCCCGGCGTCGCCGCTCTCGCGGATGCCCTGCACGAGCGGAATGCGCCCGAGCAGGTCGATCCCCAGTTCGCGCGCCATCTGCGCGCCGCCGTCCCGGCCGAAGAGGTAGTATTTCTCGTCCGGATGCGCCTCCGGCGTGAACCACGCCATATTCTCGATCAGACCGAAGATGGGCCGGTTCACGTTCTCGTTGCGAAACAGGTCCGCGCCCTTCTCCACGTCGGCGAGCGCCACCGCCTGGGGCGTGGTCACGATCACGGCGCCCTCCATCGGAATGTCCTGCACGAGACTGATGTGGATGTCGCCCGTGCCGGGAGGCATGTCAATGAGCAGGAAGTCCAGCGGACCCCACTTGACCTGCAGGATCATCTGCTTGAGCGCATTGCAGGCCATCGGGCCGCGCCAGATCAGCGCCTGCCCGCGTGCGGCGAAGTAGCCGATGGACATCCACTTCACGCCATATTTTTCCAGCGGAAGGATGAGTTCCTGCCCTTCCTCCGCCCCGGGTTCGGCGGCGGGCACGGCCCCTTCCGTCCCCGTCATCACGGGAACGGAAGGGCCGTATACGTCCGCATCCGCAAGTCCGACCCGGTAGCCCATCCGCGCCAGCGCGCAGGCCAGGTTGACCGCCACGGTGGACTTGCCCACTCCGCCCTTGCCGGAAGCGATGCCGACGATGTGGCGCACCTCGGCGAGTTGCTCCAGCCCGAGCTCCGGCACTTTCTTCTTCGGCTTGTCGTCCTCGATCACGATGGTCTTGACCTCCGACTTCACGGAGTCGGGCAGGTGGCGGATCAGTGTCGCCCGGGTGCTGCCCACCAGGTATTCGTTCAGGGGATCTCTCCGCTTGGGAAAACCCAGCGTCACGACCACTTCACTGCCCGAAATCTCAATGTCGTGCACCATGCCGAGGTCCACGATGTCGCGGTCCGCCTTGGCGGGATGGCGCACTTCGCGCAGGGCTTGCAGGATTTCTTCTTTTGACATTATTCCTTCACAAGATTCATTTCGTCCAACAGGTAGCCGGCTCCGGCGAATTTGTCCAGCATCAGGAGGACATAGCGGATGTCCACGCAGATGCAGCGCTGCAGGTTCGGCTCGAACATCACGTCGCTGCTCATCGCTTCCCAGTTGCCGTCGAAGGCGAGGCCGACCAGGTTGCCGTCGGCATCCATGACAGGGCTGCCGGAGTTGCCGCCGGTGATGTCCAGGTTGGTCAGGAAGCAGGTCACGAGTTCGCCGTCCGCATTGGCGTACTGGCCGTAGTCACGGGTTTCATAGATCTGTTTCAGCTTGGCGGGGACGCGGAATTCGTAGTTGTCGGGGTCTTCCTTCTCCATCACGCCCTTGAGGGTCGTGTAGTACTTGTACAGCACGCCGTCCTTGGGCTCGTAGCTCTTGACGGTGCCGTAGGTGAGGCGGCAGGTGGAGTTGGCGTCCGGGTAGCTGGGCTGGCCCTCGGTCCATTTCAGGAGGGCGGCGCCGTAGGCCTTGGAGGCGGCGGCGAGTTCCTGGCGGCCG